>NZ_CALGYW010000134.1 GCF_937934665.1 uncultured Anaerococcus sp. | reverse complement strand
TCTCTTGCCGACAGTTAATACTATAACACCCTTTTTTATCTTTGTCAAATAATTTCTTTAATTTTTTTGAAATTTTATTTCTCTGACTTTTATTTTTAAACTTCCTTCTATATATGTATATGTTTACTTATTAGACTTAATTTTTCATTTTTTAACTTATGAATTTATCATTACTGGATAAAGCGAAGATTGAAGAGGTTTTGAATATTTATATTATCCCTTCTTTCTCAGGAGCCCTTGCTCAAGATCTTAATGTAAATGATAGCGATGAAGAATTTACAAACAAGCTTAGTGATTCTATAGAGACAATCTATCAGGCTAGTATTTCCTAACTTATATAATTTAAAGATTAAATTTATAAAAAAGGGACTGTTGCAGAATGAATAAATCGTCCCGATATCATCATAGGGTCTCAATGAGCCGACGGGCTTTTTTCTCGTGAAGTTTCACCTCCTCGAGCCGGTGAGCTAAAAGTGGCCCGCCGGCCTCAAGAGGCAAACTTTGAGAGAGAACCCTATGATGATGGGACGATAGTTATTCACAATTTGCAACAATCCCTTTTTTAATCTTCTGGTTGGTAGTTTACTATAGAAACCATCTTACCATCTTTATCTTTTATTTTTCTAATTTTTTTGTCAAAATCAAGTCTTTTCATCCAAATAATCTTATCACAACCCAGGCATCTTAGCTTGATGTCTGCACCAAGCCTTTCTATTTGCCAGAGGTTTTCTCCACAAGGGTGGCCCTTTTTGAGAGTGATTATATCATTTAGTCTGTATTTCTTCATTTTCTAAACCTACCTTATTTGCCCTGATATTTCTCTTTTCCATTTCTTCCTTAAGAAGGGCTCGGGCAGCTCTTTGGTACATCCATTGATAGCCTTCCTTGGTTTTTGCAACCATCTTTACGGTATAGATTATAGGTTCAAAGGATGCTATTTCAAAAAATTCAAACTCTTCTACTACCCTACCCTTAAAGTCTTTATCATCTTTTAGCCTCATAGCTACTGTGTCAATAATTTCCTTGGCTTCTTTTAAGCTTACTTCGTAGGGAAGGGAGAAGGTGACTTGGGCTAGGTTGTTTCCTCTATTGAAGTTTTGTACGTTTGCAATTTTAGAGTTTGGGATAATGTGTAGTGACCCGTTAAAATCTCTAATAAGGGTAGTTCTAAGGTTTAACTGTTCAACTTCTCCCTCACAACCTGCAGCTACTACCCAGTCCCCAACCCTTATCCTGTCGTCTATCACTATAAATATTCCCATGATAAAGTCTTGAATAACAGTTTGAGATCCAAAGGCTATAGCTATACCACCTATCCCTGCTGTTGCTATTAGGGATGATGTATTGATACCTACTGAATCTAAGATGATATTTACTACTATAAAGATTATAGCAAATTTGATTATAGAATATAACAATTTGCTGATAGTTTTGACCTTGGCAGCGTTGGCTAGCTTAGGATTTTTATTTTTGTTTAAAAACTTATCTAATCCCTTACCTGCTATCCTTATTAGGATATAACCTGCTATTATAGCAAGGCCTATAGTTATAAGCTTCGCTATAAGCGCATTTTTCATCAAGTCATTTACCACTTGATTTTGCTCAAGGTTGTCAACAAGCTGATTATCAAAAACTTGGCTTTCTATACTTTCCAATTTATTCTCCAATCTTTTCTATGATTTTTTCGGCAAGGCCCTGGTGGAAATCACTTGCGAGGTGGACTCCGTCTAGATAATGCCCAGCTATTGTATCTGCATCCAAATACTCTACTGGCAAAGTCTTTAATTTTTCCTTAAGACTTGAGAGTTTTCTATTTATCTCGTCATAGACCGGATAATATTCCTCTTCCTCCACATAGGGTGGCCCTATCATGAGAACCTTCCTTGCTCTTGCAGTCTCTACTATACTTTTTAGGTTTTTAAATACCAAATCAACAGAAAGACCAACCATAAAATCATTGGTTCCACCAAATACTACTAATAGGTCAGCTTCTTCTGTATTTACTAGATACCCTTTATACCTTGCTAGCATTTCTTCTGTAGTAGATCCATTTCGACCAAGGTTTATAACATCAAAACCCGCCTTACTCAGAAAGCGGGTATATGACTTATCTTCTACGAGAAAACCTTCAGTGAAGGAATCCCCCAAACATATTAATTTCATTATTTTACCTTTTTAAGAGCAAGGGCAGTTCTTGATGGGATATAAATTTTGATCCCATCGTAGTCTGTGCCAGGTAATCTTTCTGTATCGTAAACTACTCCGTGGCTAATCCTGCCAAAGCCGCCAAATATTTCATCATCAGTGTCCATTACCACCTTAAATTCTCCTATATCGTGGATAGGTAGGTGGAAGGATTTATAGGAATTAGTTGGGTGGAAATTGAATAGGTAGACTATATCCTTGTTTCTAAAGGCTATAATTTTCCTATCATTATCTAGCCAGAGCCTGTAAGTATCATTTCCTAGCTGGTCATTTTCCTTGGCAAATTCTAGCATAGCCCTATCAAAGTCTGCTAAAAACTTGTATTTTAGATAATCAGCATCCCTTAATGACCACTGACGGCGGGCATAGCGGAAGGAGTAGCCATTTCCCTCTCTTGGAAAGTCAATCCATTCTGGATGCCCAAATTCATTGCCCATAAAGTTTAGGTAACCGTCTGATCCTTCAGAGATAGTTATCCATCTTATCATCTTATGAAGGGCTATGGCACGGTCTATCTCAAAGTTGTGGATATCTATGGCCATAGAATCATACATTTCAGCGTCAGCCAGCTGGAAGATTGTAGTTTTTGAACCAACTAGGGCCTGGTCGTGGCTTTCTACATAGCCAATTCTCTTTTCACTTGGCCTATGGGTTGTTAACTCATACCACATATTTGATAGGTCCCAGTCATGGTCATTTTTCTTTAGGGTTTTTTCCCAAAAATCTGGCATACCCATAGCAAGCCTATAATCAAAGCCGATTCCACCTTGGCTTACAGGCAGGCACATGCCAGGCATGCCTGACATATCTTCTGCTATGGTGATAACATCTGGTTTGATTTCCCTAGCTAATTCGTTTGCCATTTGCAAATAATTTAGAGCATCTATGTCTGTATTCATAGAAAAGTATTTTGCGTAAGAGTCGAAGGCCTCACCACGGCCATGGTTTTTATAAATCATGGATGTGACCCCATCAAACCTAAAGCCGTCAAAGTGGAATTCTTCTAACCAGTATTTCACATTTGATAAGAGGAAGTGGCAAACTCCGCCCTTGTGGTAGTCAAATAACTTACTATCCCAGTCTGGGTGGTTACCCTCACCTCCTGTATGGAAAAATTGGTAGTCTGTGCCGTCAAATTCGTTTATACCTTCGGCTGTGTTTTTTACTGAGTGAGAATGAACTAGGTCCATTATCACATTAAGGCCCATCTCATGGGCTGTATTTATAAGGCTTTTGAGGTCTTTACTCTCTCCATACCAGGAAGATGGGGCAAAAAAGTTTGCCACTTGGTAACCAAATGATCCATAGTATGGGTGCTCAGCTATAGCCATAAGTTGGACTGTGTTATAGCCGCCCTCTTTTATCCTTGGAAGGATATGTTTTTCAAACTCCTTGTAGGTAGAAACCTTGCCTTCTTCGCCTGACATACCTATATGGGCTTCGTAGATTAAAAGGTCGTCGTGTTTTATTTTAAAGTCTTGGTCAGTCCACTCAAAGTCCTTACGTGGATTTTCTAAAACGGCTGCAAAGTCTAAGTTTTCATTTCTTTCTACCCTACGAGCATAAAGAGGAATTCTTTCTTTTATCTGTCCATTTGCATCAACCAAGACCTTTAGACGAGACTTGTGAGGGATAGTCCTTATCCCCTTTATAAAAATTTCCCAGTCTTCGCTGTTTATCTTCTTTAAAGGATGGGAGTGCTTATCCCAATTATTGAATTCTCCCAAAAGGAATAGCCCGTCAGCATTTGGAGCCCATTCCCTATAGATCCAACCACCATCAACCTTATGGAAGCCATAATAATTGTGAGCATTGGCAAATTCTTTAAGTGATTTGCCACCAGCTAAAAAATTCTTTTTTTGCTCTTCTAGCCTATCCATTCTAAGATTTATGTCGTTTTCATAGTCACTTAAGTAAGGATCTATATCTAATATTTCCCATCTTGCCATTGCTGCCTCCTAGCGTTTATTAATCTTCTTTCTTATTTTCAATAACTTTTTGGGTTATTTCTTTTGGAACTTCTTCATATCTTACAAAGTCCATAGAGAAAGATCCCCTAGCTGATGTTTGACTTCTAAGGTCTATGGCATAGGTTAAAACTTCTGAAAGTGGAGCTTCTGCCTTTATAACTTGGCTACCGTCCGCTTGAGGTTCCATACCTAAGATTCTACCACGTCTCTTATTCATATCGCCCATAACATCACCCATGTTCTCGTCTGGAACGTTGATCTCTAGACTCATAACAGGTTCTAGCAAGATAGGATCTGCTTCTTCTATACCCTTCTTGAAGGCAAGTCTTGCTGCAGTTTTAAAGGCTTGTTCGTTTGAGTCAACTGGGTGGTAAGAACCATCGTATAGGGTTGCCTTTATACCTGTAACCTTGTAGCCTGCAAGTGGACCTTCTGCTAGGGATTCTTCAAGACCTTTTTCTACTGCTGGGAAGTAGTTCTTTGGAACAGCTCCGCCGAATACTTCTTCGTCAAAGACAAAGTCTTCTTCGCTTGGTTCAAATCTGATAAATACGTCACCATATTGGCCTGCACCACCAGATTGTTTTTTATGCTTTCCTTGGACATCTGATTTGCCCTTGATTGTTTCCCTATAAGGAATCTTATATTCTATTACTTCTGTATTTACAGAGTAATTGTCTTTTAACTTATCCATCAACACTTCAAGCTGAACATTGCCTAGACCTGATAGGACTTGTTGGCTAGTTTCTCTATTCATTTCGTTAGCAAAGGTTGGGTCTTCTTCGTTTAGTTTTTGTAAAGCTTCTGAAATCTTATCCTCATCTGCACGGCTTACTGCCTTTATAGCATAGAATAAAACTGGCTTTGGATATTTAATCTTTTTGTATTCGATTTCATTTTCTTTAGAGCAAAGAGTATCGCCTGTTTGAGTTTTTTCAAGCTTAGCGAAAGCTCCTATATCACCTGCTACAACCTTATCAGTCTTGATTTGCTCATTACCCCTTAGGTAGAAGAGTGAAGAGATTTTTTCATCAGTATCTTTTGTTGCATTGTAAAGCTTATCATCTTTAGAAATTGCCCCACTTATTACTTTAAAGATAGAAATCTTACCTAAAAATGGATCTGCAAGAGTTTTGAAAACTACAGCAGAAAATGGTGCCTCTTCCTTTGTTTCAAAAGCCTCGTAACCATCAGCTACCCTAAATCCAATATTTGCAGCTTCATCATCAATTGATGGCATATATTTACAAATAACGTCTAGAAGTGATGTTAGACCAATCATTTTTTCTGTAGAACCTGCTATTAGTGGAACTACCTTACCTTCAAGGATGGCCTTAGATAAACCTTCTTTTATTTCTTCGTCTGTGAATTCTTCACCTTCAAAGAATTTTTCCATAAGTTCATCATCAGATTCGGCAACAACTTCTATAACCTTGTTATATACTTCTTCTACCTCTGCCATTCTGATTTCTGGAATTTCTAATTCTTTCTTTTCGTCATTTTCGTAAGAGTAAGCTTTCTTATCCATAACGTCGATGATACCTTCAAAGTCATCACCTTCGCCAAGCATAAGGGTTAGCGGAGTAACTTTTTTGCCAAATTTGATATGGAGGTCAGAAACAACTTTATTGAAATTAGCGTTTTCCTTATCTAGTTTATTAATGAAGATAACAGATGGAAGGTCAATCTTTTGGGTATATTTCCAGTATTTTTCTGTACCAACTTCGATCCCCTTTTCACCATCTATTACAAAAAGTGCACTTTCTGCCGCTCTTAGAGCTTGGAGCACTTCGCCTTCAAAGTCAAAAAATCCTGGAGAATCTATGAAATTTATTTTAAAATCGTTGTACTCTATTGGAATTATTGATGTTTGAAGAGAAATATTTCTTTTCTTTTCTTGCTTTTCGTAGTCAGAAACAGTATTTCCATTTTCTGTCCTACCTTTTTTATCTATAACTCCGGTCTTTAGTAGAAGGGATTCAGTAAGAGATGTTTTACCTGCACCCGAATGCCCTACTAAGGCTAAGTTCCTGATCTTAGATGTCTTATAATTTTTCATAATAATCTCCTTTTGGACTTATCTATTGTTAATAAAATGTCCATTTTTATATTTATAATAATATTATATAGTATTTTGAATAAAATTTCTACCTTTAATGAAAACATTTTCACTAAAAGGAAAATAAAACTCCCAGGCCGGGAGTTTATTTCTTGAATTTTCTCTTCACATAATCCCACACAGTCAAAGACCTTCTTAATTTATCATCTGGAAGGTACTTATTTAAAGCTCTCAAGATAGCCTTGTTTTCAGGACTATTAAAAACGAAATCACCATTTTTCTTAGTATGAATGGCAAAGCGGGTAATTTTTTTCTTAAAGATTACCGACGCTGTTACAAGCTTTATCTCTGTATAGGGTATTTGAATAAAATCTCTTACATTTCTTTCATTATAATACTCTATGGCCTTATTTCCTACCAGGAGGTCACCACGACTGGTAAGACCTCCTAGGAAATTTGCCTTAGTTTTAAAGTCTACCTTTGTATTTTGACTTTCTACCATCTACATGATTCCAAAGAATCTCGCAGCTATACCTATTACGAAAAGAGCTAGGATAATAGCAATTGGCGATACATTCTTCTTTAGAAGCTTACAAATACCAAGAGTTAATAGTAATGGAACAAGTCCTGGTATTAGTGAGTCTAAGTTTTCTTGAAGAGTTGTTACCTTAACTGTGTCTAGGGCTGTAGGACCAATATCTGCAAATTGTTTAAGAGCTTGTTGGATACCCTCTGCTCCTTGTGGAAGAGCTGCCCAGTCAATGTAGGATCCTGGTTGTTGGGTAACTTTTGAAACATCTACTGCAAAGTTAATTGATACCCATCTTTGAACTAGGGCACCTATAATAAACATACCTAAAATTGAAGCAAAAAGGGTAATCTTACCTAAAAGACCACCTGAAAGGTCTTTAGTAATCTCATTACCTGCCTTATAACCCATCTCTTGAGTCTTCCACTCAAATACCATTCTAATTAAATTCCAAAGAAGGAAGAATAAAAGTGGACCAATTAATGAGCCTGAAAGGGCAAAAGATGCACCAAGAGCCCCAAGAATTGGACGAAGGGTAAACCAGAATACTGGGTCACCTACACCTGCTAGAGGTCCCATCATACCAATTTTAACACCTTGGATAGCAGCATCGTCAATAGGTGTGCCTGATGCTCTTTCTTCTTCCATAGCAAGGGTTACACCCATAACTGGAGAAGAAACATAAGGGTGGGTGTTGTAAAACTCTAAGTGTCTTCTTAAAGCTTCTACTTGGTCTTCTTTTTCTGTATATAATTCTTTGATAGCTGGGATTATAGAAAATGCCCAACCACCGTTTTGCATTCTTTCATAGTTCCAAGAACCTTGAAGAAATTGGTGACGCCACCAAACTTTTTTACGAGCACCTTTAGAAAGTGCTACTTTTTTGTTATTTACTGTATCTGTCATAACATCTCCTTAATAATCATTGATTATATCGCCAAGTGGATCACCAGAACCAGTATTTCCACCTGGGTTAGATGTAGCAAGACCCTTTAGAGTCATATAAACTAGTGCAAGAACTACACCTATAACACCTAAGGCAATAAGAGTAAGGCTTGGGATGGCTGCAAATACGAAACCTAGGGCAAAAAATGGCCATGTTTCTTTTGTACTCATCATATTAATAACCATCGCATAACCTACTGCTGCTACCATGCCGCCGCCTACTGCCATACCACCTGTTAACCAATCTGGCATACTATTTAATGCATCTGTAACAGCTTGTGGTGGGATAAAGCAAAGAGCAAGGGCTGGTACTAAGATACGAAGGCCTTGCATAACTACTGCTAGCCATGAAAGAGTTTCGATTTTACCAAAGTTAGCAACTTCTGCTGCTGCATCCATACCGTGAACTATTGGAATAGCTAAAGTTCTTGCGATCATTGTTAAGAATAATCCTGCTACTGAAAGTGGAATAGCAAGAGTTATTGATGTGTTAATAGCGTTTGTAGCATTGGTATCTCCACCTTCAAGGGCAAGAACCATGATAATAGCTGAAGCAACTGATGCTAAGGCCGCATCTGGAGCTACTGCCGCACCTATATTTGCCCAACCTAGGGCAATCATTTGAAGTGAACCGCCAAGTATAATACCTTCCTTAAGGTGACCAGTCACAAGACCTATAAGAGTACAAGCAACTAGTGGTTGGTGGAATTGGAATTGGTCCAAGATACCTTCACAACCAGCAAGGAAAGCTACTAGGCCGATTAAAATAATATTAATAATACTCATTAATCTCTCCTATATATTTAATTCTGATTTTGCTTTTTTAAGAAGACTATCAAGGTTTTCAGACCTATCGCCTGGTACCTTTCTAACATCAAATTTGATGCCTTTAGCCTTTAGTTTTTCAAGGGTCTCTACGTCTTCAGGACCCATGGCAAGAGCGTTTGTAACAACAACCTTGCCCTTAGAGTGGGCCATAGAACCTAGGTTAACTTCTGTAAGTTCACCGCCACCTTCCACAAATTCTAAGACGTCTTGTGGGGTCTCAAATAAAAGTAAGACCTTGGTTAGACCAAAACGTGGGTCCTTGTCAATTTCAATCATCTTCTTGACTGGAACAACGTGAACCTTAACTCCTGGAGGAGCAGCCTCCATAATCATTGACTTACGAAGTTCATCTTGAGAAACCTTATCAGATACAACAATAATCCTGTCAGGACCTACTGTCTTTGTCCAGTTAGTTGCAACTTGGCCGTGAAGAAGTCTTGTATCAACTCTAGCAAGGCCTATTTTTATCTTGCCATCGCCAAGGACTGTACCTTCTGGAATAGTTCCTCCAACAACCTTCTTTTCTACTTCGCTGTCAACAGCCTCATCTTCTGCACTAGCCTTTTCAACTGGATTTACATCGTCAGGTTTTCCCTTAATACCATCTTTGGCACTGTCTATAATAACCTTGGCAATCTCGTGAGAAGATTCTTGAGTGAATCTTTCAGATAAAGCTTCGATTACCATAGGAAGGTTAAGACCTGCGACAATAGCCCACTTATCTTCATGGCCGTCAAAGACTGCTGAAGATTGGTTAAAAGGTGTGCCGCCCCAAAGGTCACATAAAAATAGGATCTCTTCAGAATCGACTTTTTTAATAGCCTCTTCTAGGTTTGCCCTAAAATCATCTGGACCCATGGAAGGCTTAAGTACAACTGCTTCAAACTTATCTTGTTCGCCAAAAATCATTTGAGCAGACTCCTTAATCCCCTCTGCAAAAGCCCCGTGGCTTGCAAGGATGATTCCTACCATAACATCTCTCCTTTCTTTATTCCTGGAATAAGACCAGGTATTTTGTTTTTTCGCCTTCCCGAAAATGCATATGATTTTTTGCATTTGGGAATTCTTGCAATGTTGATTTGGTGGTTTTATACAATATAAAATTATTTTTAAAATCCAAGATTTTGTATTTTTTAAAATAAAAGATAATATTTTTTGTTATTTAGAATATCCGAATCCTTTAAAATGTTGATTTTATTTACTATTTCTCTTCGGAATTTTATCTTTTAGATAATGATTTTTCTATTCTGAATAGCTTCGTTCTAGGGGGAGCCCCAAGGGACAACTTGCCCAAGCGACTTAGAACGCCGCAGGGTCCCTCATCGTGCTCCCCCTTGTACCCCCTCACCGTTACACCCCCGAGCGTCTCCTAAAGCGGAGTGCAAATAAGGTAGCTTGCCTATCGTCAAGCTTTTTGATAAGGACACTAACCCCACCGTAGTTGGTTTTTATTCCCAACGGATTTCCAATCCACGAAGCTCTAAAAATCGCAAACTCGCTTTCGCTCAGACATGCGGTTTTTGGACGAGCTTCTAGATTGCAAACCTTTTCTCATAAATAGAAATTATCACTTCTTGCTATTTGATTCGCAAAGTCGTTTGGCTTTACCTACTTCCCTTTTTTCTCTATAATTATCAAAAAATCAATCATATAAGACTTTTAGAAGTAGGTTTGGGTACAATTTTATATTGTATTTTACATACAAATCCACATTTTTATTATAACACATTAACACGAAAATCAGAAACGTTTTCTTATATTTTTCTAATTTTATTGATAATGTAGTTATTTGGCCGTTTTTAGATATTTGACGTGTCTAGTTCTCATTATCAGCTGGGAAGAAGATTCCAGCTTCTATTCTTGCTTGGTTCAGAACCTCTGCTGTTATTAGGGTGATTTCTTTTAGCTCTTCTGCCCTTTTTGTATCCCTAGTTCTTATTATTTCTTCAAAGGCAACAAATTCGTAGTAAAGCCTTGATTTATCTTCGTTTTGATTATAACTTTCGTATTCGCCGCCGGTTTCTTTTATCTTATAAGATCCAAAATTATTTAGGGCATCTGGGATTTCTATAGTGCCCTCTTCTCCTTGGATAGTATTTATTAGACTAGCTGAGCTATCTTTTGCCCCTATACAAACTACCTTGAAGTCCTCGTAGTCTAGGAGGCAGATACCTGATGTATCGATAGATTTTTCTATATTTGGGAAATATCTCACGTCTTTTGGCCTACCAAAGAGGTTTATTGCGTAGTCAATATTATAAATATTTAAATCCATAAGGGCCCCACCTGCATTTTCTAAAGAAAAAGCTGGTGCTATATCATCATTTTTAAACCTATCGTACCTAGATGAGTACTGAGAGTAGTTAAAGGATACAATTTTCATCTTGCCAAGCTTTGGGATTTCCTCTTTGACTTTGATAGCATTTGGGATAAAGCGGTTAGACATGGCTTCTAAGACTAGCCTGTCCTTGCTTTCTGCTTTTTTAAAAATCTTTAGAGTCTGGTTGATATTGGCTGTAAAGGGTTTTTCGCAGATAATATCCTTACCATGATCTAGGGCCTTATCCATAACTTCATAGTGAAGATTGTTTGGAAGGGCTACATAAACCAACTCGACTTCTGAATTTTTTATCAAGTCTTCATAGTCAGTGTAATACTTATCGATACCATATTTTTCCGATAGGTTCTTTAATTTTTCTTCACTTCTCGGAGTTGCTGCTATTGCAACTAGGTCAATATTTTCGATATCATTTATAAAAGTTAATACTTCTTGGGCAATCTTACCTGCCCCTATTATTCCTAATTTCATATTCCGTCCTTTCCCTGTATATGTTATATTGATACCCATTTTTCTATTTTTTAATTCTTTTTTTAAATTCTTTCGTATGAAATATATTGTCACTTTGTATATAAGTAGTATATTGGAAAATATAGGAGTTAGAATATGAAAAACGATAAAATTTTGATTTTCAATATACAAAAATTTTCCCTCCAGGATGGACCAGGGATTAGAACTACAATCTTTCTTAAGGGGTGTCCTTTAAGGTGCAAGTGGTGTTCAAATCCAGAAAGCCAAAACCCTTATGTAAATATTTTTATAGATGATGAGAAAAAAACTAAAATAGATATAAAAATAGACGAACTTAATTTTGATGAGGATGGCTATATAATAGAGGATAAACTCTTTTACTACCTCCTTGAGAAAAATGGCGTCCATGATAAAAATATTAAATACGACCAGGTCGGTCGCCCAATAGGTCTTGATAGGCTAGTAGAAATAGCCCTTAAAGACAAAATCTTTTATGATTCATCAGCAGGTGGAGTAACTATTTCCGGTGGTGAGCCCCTTATGCAAATAGACTTACTTGTAGAGTTAGTTGAAAAACTTAAACTTGAGGGCATCCACACAGCTATAGAAACAACACTATTTACAAATCCAGAGCATGTCGCCAAGCTTTACCCTTATCTCGACCTTTTTATAGCAGATTGTAAAAACTGGAATGAAGAAATTCATAGGCAAAAAACCGGGGTTTCGAGCATGATAATCTTTGATAACATGAGACAGGTTGTCAAAAACTCCAAAGACTATCTAATAAGGGTTCCAGTAATACCTGACTTTAATTATTCAGAGGATGGGGCCTTAGAATTTGCCAAACTTTTTAAAGATCTTGGGGTAGAAAAAGTCCAGCTCCTCCCCTTCCACCAATACGGCAAGGGCAAGTATGAGACCTACGGGATAAAATACGAGTATAATGATAGAAAGGCTCTGAAAGATTCTGACCTAGATAAGATGGTTGAGATTCTTAATAACCATGGAATAAAGGCCTTTGTGTGAGGGTTTATGAATAAAGAAGAAAGACAGGCTAAGCTTGTCGAAGTAATTAATGAAAAGAAAAAAATATCTGTAAATGACTTAGCCGAGATTTTTGAGGTATCGACTGTAACTATGAGAAAAGACCTGACAGACCTTGATTCAGAAGGTCTAATCAGGCGTACCCACAACTTTGCCGAGCTAATTGACGATGATTCCATATCAAGAAAACTTTCCTTTCATTTTAAGGAAAAAACAGAAATCGCCAAAAAGGCTGTGGACCTAGTGGCTGATGGGGAAACCATCATGGTTGAGTCTGGGTCTTGCTGTGCAATTTTTGCTAAAAAACTCGCTGAAACTAAGAAAAATATCACCATCATTACAAATTCGATTTTTATAGCTGATTACATAAGGGATTTGGATGTCCAGGTTATTGTACTTGGAGGTATTTACCAAGCTAAAAGCCAGGTTTTAATAGGTCCAGTCCTTTATGAGTCGGTCAAAAATTACAAGGTCGATAAGCTTTTTATAGGAGCTGATGGATACTCATACGAGCGGGGATTTTCCAACAAAGATCCTTTCAGAGGTGAAGCTGTAAGACACATGGCAGGTCGTGCCGATTCTGTGATAGTCCTTACAGAAAGCCATAAGTTTGAAACATCCGGCTCACTTTTACTTGGAATTTCTGATAAGGTGAAGGCTGTTATAACCGATGAGAAAATAAACAAAAAATCCAGAGACCACCTAAAGGCCTCTGGCGTAAAATTAATCTTATCATAAAAAATCACTTCTATAATATAATTAAATATATTTTAAGAGGTAAATAAATGAACAAAAAAGATATTTATATTAGTTTATTGTTGATTTTTTTAGGTGTGATTTTACACTTTTTATTTAAAGATTTAAACAAATTCGTTGGAATAACTTCTATGGTAGTTGGTATATGTTATTTTCTGCGTTTTATTCTATCGAAGAATGATAAATAATTACAAAACATCAGAGAAACTATCTCCTTCATTTAGAATTTTTGCGAAGTCGTCTTCAAAGTTATTGATTGCAAAATCAACATTTCTGTCATTTACAAGGTTTTTAAAAACAGCTGGAGATAGGGTCAAGGCACCTACTCCTCTTTCAACTAGGTCTAAAACTTGGTTAGAATTTTTAAAGGATGCGGCTAGGATTTCTGCCTCAAAGCCATTTGCTTCTAGGATATTTTGGATTTTTCTAGCCACAGCTAGACCGTCGTAGCCAAGATTATCAATCCTATTTACATAAGGAGCAAGATATTTTGCCCCAGCCTTAGCTGCTAGAAATCCTTGGAGGGGTGAATAGATACCTGTGGCAGTTATCTTTATTCCTTCTTTGCTAAGTTCTTCCATAGCCTTAAAACCTTCACCTACAGAAGGGATTTTAATATATGTATTTTCTCCAAGAAGCTTTACAAGCTTTCTAGCTTGATCAACCATTTCTTCTTTTTTACTCGCTACAACCTGGCAATGAAGATCCATATCAGGACCGATTAGGTCTCTAATCTTTAAAAGCCTATCTTTAGGATTCTCCCCTGCCTTAGAAAGTATGGTTGGATTTGTAGTGACACCATCAATTGGGTATAAGGCTACGATATCCTTGATAGCATCTAGGTTG
>NZ_CALGYW010000133.1 GCF_937934665.1 uncultured Anaerococcus sp. | reverse complement strand
AAATAATGGCTTTCATAGATATCTTTTATGTATAAATCAACTAGGTCGACGTTAAGACTTGCTGATAATTTTAGGAGGGTGTCGATACTTGGCTCCTTTATAAGGCCATTTTCTATTCTAGATATGGACCTGCGGCTGATACCTGAAAGATATGACAGATCTTCTTGGCTTAGTTTTTTGTTTTCTCTAATTTTTATAAAATTATTTCCAAATTTATAAATAGACATAAAATATTTTCCTTATGTTAAACGTATATTTGTTATTAGCATTATTATAACACATTACATCACTATGATAAAATATATTTGCTATTTCCATACTAAAAGACTCCGCTTAATTTGCGAAGTCAGATTTCTTTATTTTCCTTATTAAAATTATCAAAACCACAAGCAAAACTAAACTTGTTACAATACTTCCTTCAATCCCGAAGCTACCTCCTGAGATTATTGTTGGGCCAGTTAGTTTTGTGTTAAATAAGTTTACGCCTGTGGAACTGTTGCCTGAAACTGTGATGCCGTAGATATTGGCCATGGTCATATTCCAAAAGGAATGGGCTGCTCCTACCAAGTATATGGAGTCTTTCAGGTAAAATATTAGGGAAAATACCAATCCCATTAAAAACACATTTACAAGGGCTAAAACACTAAAACCTGTATTTCCCAAGTGAAATATGGAAAAGATTAGGGAGTTTGCAATAATTGCTACTTCAATTTTTCCTCCCGCTGCTAGTTGGTTCATCAAAATTGACCTAAGGAGAAATTCTTCTTCAAAACCTTGGATTAGCCAGGCTATCACAAAAATTAGAAAAAGTTTTAAGTTAAAATCACTTAGGTTTGGTGTAATTTCTGCAAAGCCACTTAGGTTTAAGATTAAAACTATGAGGCTTAAAAGGCCAAAGCCCAATAAAATCCCCTTCCCATAATTTAAAACTTTTTTATTATCTACTAGGCCCAAGGATAAGTTGCTTCTTTTTAGGATTTTTCTTGCAAATATGTAGGCTAAAATTAAAGTTATGGCTGTTGAGTAAATTATTAAAAGGAAAAACAAGTCATTGGTGTCAAGGTAGGTCCAAAAACCATCGAGTATTTCTATATTTTGACTAAACTTTAGGATTAAACCTAAGAAGTACTGGGGTATTACTACCAGAAGTGAAAGGATGACGGTAATAATAACCGGGTTTAGGTCGCGGGATTTTTCCCTTGCCTCAAGTATGGACTTATTTGCTCTCATTTGACCATATCCAAGGCTCCGCCTAAGATGGCGTTTATAAAGTCTCTTGATTCATAGATTTCATAGCCAAAGAGTTTTTTCTTTAGGAAAATCTTCGCATCCATACTTTTTACCTCAGCCCCGTCCTTAGAAAGCTCCTTCATATAAGCTTCATGCTGGGCTTCTTCTTCGAGGTTTTTGACCTTGTCGAAACTCTTTATATAATTCACATTCGAAATCTTTAGGGTTACTTCCATGCCCCCATCTATGGAAAGTTTGTTTAGGACTTTTATATCGAGGTTTTTGAAATTATTTCTTATAAAATCTTCTTGTTTTTCGCTATCATCTGCGTAAGACTTTTTGAGGACTTCAAAAATTACATCGAGCCTATCCATGTTATCTTCCATAAAGGCCACATCATCCGTTTTAATTGCCTTTTCTATCCTATCTACAGTCCTATCTACATTGTGAGAAAGACTTCTCACTCCAAAAAACACCGCTGCAGAAAGCAGGATAAAGATTAAAATATAGGGTCCAAAGGTCTTTCTTCTACGCCTTTTTTCCCTTGCACGACTTCTTTTCTCCCTGGTTTTTGGATTTCTATATTCTTTTTTTTCACTTCTTTTACGTCTAGCCATAATTCCACCCTTTAAAATATTATACCATTTCTGTATTTTTATGATATGATAAATATATGAAGTATTTTAAAAACAAATTTGCAGCAAGCATCAGCCTTTTAGCCCTCACAGGCCTTATTTTCAAGGCTTTTATAGCAAAAGAGCTTGCCCTTGATGAAAATTTAATAGAAAGAGCTTTCACTTCCTATGTCCTAGCCTATCTGTCCTTTAAGATTTCCTATATGGAAACAAGGAGGGTCGCTCTTATTTTTATACCCCTCTTAGTCCACAGCCTAACTATGGCCCTTGTGGTAAGATCTGGCTTTGCTCCTGAGATTTTTAGGGACATGATTGATATTATCACCAGTCTTTATAGGCTCATGGTTATGGTGGGTGTATTTTTTATCCTGGAGCTTAGTTTTAATAAGATCCTAGGTAACCTTGCCACATCAGTCCTTGGAGGAATTTCTCTTCTAATATTCCTTGCCATCGTTTTCACCAAAAAACTAGAGGTCCTAACCCCTTATAAGGATTTTTTCCTTTATTTTAGTTTTTATGTAATGGCAATAAGGGCAAGGTCCGCCCTAAGATTAAATCCAGCTCTTTTAGTCTTTGCCCTAGCCCTAGTTGTCGGCGAAGTTTACCTAAGGGAAAAATATATAAAAATCGACTATGGATTTTTCTTATCTATCTTCCCCCTAGCCTACCTTTCCTTAAAAACTATCCCAAATGAGCAAGACTTTGAATTTTTAGACTATATAATTTTTGCTCTTATCTATATTTATCCGGCACTTTTTGTAATAATAAGGGCAAAATTTGCCATAGAAAGCCTTGCTATTTCAATAATTGCCCTCCTAGCCTCCTATATACTAGGAGAGGCGATTTATAAGATCAAAAACACCTATCTTTCTTACTTGCTTTTAGGAATAAATTAGAATTTTAGGGGCCATTTGGCCTCTTTTTATATGATTTCCTTTAAAAACATAGCTACAGCTACTACTGCTATAGTCTTTATGATAGATAGGGTTTTATCTTTGCCGTATTTTTCTATTAAAATTTTTGACAAAAATTCCATTATTACTGTTATTATCAAAGTTATAATAATTATTTTTAAATATCTCATTTTTACTCCTTATTTTATTTCCCAAGCCACTGTAACTTCTCCCCTGATGCGCCACCAAGGAATATTTTCCAGGGTGTTTTTCCTCATATGATAGGGATCGTTTGTCACAAAAGAGTTGTTTTTATAAGAGTCTACCACCATATAGTGACCAGCATTTATAAAAGATCCTGGACCTACTCTAACTACTATAGGGTTATCCTTAAGAGCTTGGATAAAGGCATCCTTTTGAACTGGTATATCATAGGATTTTAGACCATAGGCTTCAACACCTTCTATAAAATATTGCCAATCAGTTCCATCCCAAGATGCATAATCCCTTGCAACAGACATGGTATTTGTAGGATAAATATCGTTGGTATTTAGCTTTCGATTTAAAACCATGGCCATAGCAGTCGGTCCACAACCTAAGCCTGCCATGGTGCCTGATGCGTAAGGCCTAGCTGACCGACGCCTATCAAGTTGGCTAAAGTAGGGAGTCTTTCTCATAAGATTTTGAGAAAATCCTGGAGAAAACTTTCCTCCAGTGCCCCTTTTTAAGTAGGCGTGGGCGACCTTGTGTTTAAATTCCGCCTCTCCTCTGCTATTTATATAGTAAAGCTTGTGGTCAAAGACCTTGTTTACATTTCTTAAAAGTCTTAAGCTTCTCTCATGAAAGGCATATTTTTTGCCATTTATAGTTACAAGACCTTCGGCAGGTTTTCCATCTTCAAAATAATACCTATCACCAACCCATCCTTTGGCATACTTACCATTAGTAAGGCTTGCTTCACCATACTTATTGAAATAATAATTTTTGCCATTAAAAACTCTATTTTGTTTCCTAAATATAGACTCATCCTCGTCAAAACCATAGGTGATGCCATCTATGTTCTTAAGTCCCTTTGTGTAGCCTGTTTTGGGATCATAGTAGCCAAGCTTGCCATTATAATAATCCCAACCGATATAGTGAGCTACACCTTTATCATCTACATGGATATTTTCGTTTTTAAAGGTTTTGTTTTTTATCATCTGGCCGGTTTCTTTATCAAAATACCTTCGAGCCTCTCCTGTATCTGTAAGTCCTTTAGCCTTAGATCCGTCCTTATTATAGTGGTAGACATCTACCCTTGTGCCTTCGTCTTTTGGCTCTGATATTTTTTCTGGAGCCTTTAACTCCCCTCCCTTATCTTTAGGAACAAAGTCTTTTGACCTATGTTTTACCCTATCAAAGTCAGGATGCTTATCAAAAACCGTATCTAGGTCTGTAGCATCATAATAAACTATGTCTTCTGCAGCGTGGGCTATATTTATGCTAAGAGCTGCCGATAGAAGAAAGCTTGTTAGCAGTAATTTCTTTTTCATTTTATCCTCCTTAATGGTAATAATAATTTTGTGGACAAAATTTTTATGATTCTCACAGTTTTTCAAGCAAGTAAAGCTTGCGAAGCAAAACTGATGAGAAACCTTATGTAATTTTTTCATAAGAACGCGACGAGTATAATGCTAGCAAAAAACATTACGTACTTTACACCCCAGCCTTGGATAGGGTGCTTCATATCTGCAAAACACCAGACCTACCAACCGTTTCGTCTCCTCGAGCCGACGGACTAGTTTTAAAACGGGGTTAGGGCTTCACAATTTTTCAAGCAAAATTTACGAAACAGAAAGATTGCCCTCTTTATGATATTATATCAAATAAGGCTTAGTTTAGGCAAAAGAATAGCAAAAGAAAAATCCCGACAAAGTCGGGATAAAACAGAATATTTTTAAGGGGAGTTAGGTTTATTTGTTAGAAGACTCCTTGGCCAGATCTATGTTTTTCTTTAGTTTAGCAAGTTGTTCTTCTGTTGTGATAGCTCCTACCACATCATCACCTACGATTTTGCCGTTTTTATCAACTACGATTGTTGTTGGGTAGGCAAATACGTGGTCTAGGTATTTTTTAATTTCACCCTCGTTTTTAACACCAAGAGCTTGGTAGGTAGGTTTATTTTCGTCAATTATTCTCTTAAAGGCATCCTTGGTTGACTCGTCATACTCTGCGTCTGTACAAAGGGTTACAAAGTTTACCTTTTCGTCTTTTTTAAGCTCATCTGCCACACCATTTAGCTCTGGCATCTCCTGGATGCAGGCAGAACAACCTGTAAACCATAGGTTTACAACGGTGGCGTCATAGTCTTTGAAGTTTTCGTCAGTAAAAGTCTTGCCGTCTTGGTCTTTGGCTTCAAACTTACCTAGGCTATCTGGCTTTTCGCCTTCTACTTGTGGCATTTCGATTGGGGTATCTGTGTCAGTTGTAATTTGAGCACCTTCTGGCATTTGAGCCTTGGCTGCTTCTACAGCTTCTTC
>NZ_CALGYW010000132.1 GCF_937934665.1 uncultured Anaerococcus sp. | reverse complement strand
AATTTTAGCCGACTGAATGTCAAAAAGGTTTGGATATAGTTCAACATAAACAGGGAAACCGCCATATCAACGGTTTGCCGAAGGCAAACACATTATCCCCCGAGAGGGGTCGCTCGGAGGGTGTAAGTCTCCACGAGCCGACGGGCTTGCCGGGGGTTTAAAGGGGACCCGATGTGGGAACATCCTGCCCTAGCGGCCGAGAGCGACGAAACGTTCCCTAGGGCTCCCCTTTGAACGGAGTAGTCATGTAAATGACTAAGAAACAATAAAAGATAATGATAAATCTTGGATGTAAAGAAAAAGATAATGATAAATCTTGGATTCAAAGAAAAAAATAATTTATCTAGGATAAGAGAAAAAATCTGTTTTATATTCAGATAAAAAGGGAGCCTTTAAGCTCCCTTTTAAACTGACTAGTCATGTTAATGACAAATATTAGAAAAAATGCTATTAATCTTGGATTAATCCTCATTTTCTTTTTCAACTCTCAAGTTTTCATCCATCAATTTCAAATAATAATCCTTAGCCTTATCTATTTCAAATATTGATGAGTCTTGGAAAAATCCTTTGATTTCTTCTATCAAGTCCTTGGTTTTGGCGTCTTCGCCGTATTTTTCCTTGAGGGTGGATGCTTTTTCTAGTTGGGCGTTTATTTTGTGGATAAGGCCCATGGTTCTTGCTTCCTTGTCGTTTTCTATTAGGAGTTCTCTTAGAGACCAGCCTACGTTATTTTGGGTGGTTCCTGCCTTGTGTTGGACATTTACTCCGCTTTCTCTCAGTTCATCCATGACCCTAAACATTTTTTCATTATCAAAGTTAGAAAATAGGATAAAATCAAAATCGATATTAATATCCTTATCTACGTCAGTTTTTTTCTCATCAGAAAAACCTTCCATCCCTAAAAGATAACCTACGTAATGGTCTACCTGGTCTTCTTTTACTTCGATAATTTTTACGTCGTTAGCTGCACAAATTTCTTTAAATTTATCATAATCTTTTGCGTGCTTTGTATTATAAAATAGTATTTCTGCCATATTAACCTCATTTCTATACTTATATATAAATTATACTAATCATAAAATTAAGGTCAATTTGGAAAAATGGGTATATAATATAAAAGACTACCGCAGGAGGGGAAAATGGAAAATAAAACCATGGATATAGACATAAAAATAGCAAAAACTGATAAAATGATAAGAAAAGTAAGACAGGTAAGGGCAGCGGTTAAAATGGCTATGAAGCAAATGGATAACCAATATGCCTACACAACATCAACTATTCTAAGGGGCAATGTCTTCGGAGACCTTATTAGAAAAAAGAGGACAGATAAGCTAAACTCTAGCATAAACAAGGTTCAACAAGCCATGCTAAGGCTTGAAGCTGACCTACTTTTATATGATGAAAGCCTGGCAAGAAGTCTAAGACTACCAGCTAAGATGGCAGACCCTGCCAGGGTAAATGGGAAAGTAGATGATATCACCCTTAGAAGTAGGATGAGATATAGAGAATTTGATGTAGCCAAGAGTCTAAGAAACCTAGAAAAAATCCTGGACAGGCTAGAAGATGATAAGAAAGAATTGAGATTTATAAAAAAAGACCAAAAAGGACTTATATAATCAACAGAAGACAGAGCCAGGGGGTTCTGTTTTTTTCTTCCGAGACGAAAAAACAACAATCTCATTGTATTTAATAATTATTAGAATAAAATAATAAAAAAACACTTTTAAGGAAAAATTATGAGAGAGATTATTGAGAGTTTTAATGATTTTTTGTGGGGTTTGCTCCTTATAGTAGGTATTTTGGGGACTGGTATATATATATTAGTCTAAGACTTAAGGGTCTGCAGTTTAGAAAGCTGGGCTTTGCCCTAAGAAACACCCTGGGTAAGGCCTTTGCCAAACTTGATGGATCTGATGGTGATATTTCGCCCTTTTCTGCCCTAGCTACAGCCCTCGCTGCTACAGTTGGTACAGGCAATATAGTAGGTGTTTCCCTTGCTATCATCATGGGAGGGCCTGGAGCTATCTTTTGGATGTGGATAGCAGCTATTTTTGGTATGGCTACCAAGTTTTCTGAAGTAACCCTTGCCTTAGCCTATAGGGAAAAACGTGGGGGTTCCTTTGTCGGTGGTCCCATGTACTATATTGAAAATGGCCTAAAAAACAAAAAACTTGCCAAAGCCTTTGCTCTTTTTGCATCCCTAGCAGTTTTTGGCATAGGTAATTCTACCCAGTCAAATGCCATTGCAGGTGTTTTGAGAGACAATTTTGGTATAAGTACTATAGTTACAGGTCTTATCCTAAGTGTACTTGCAGGCATAGTTATAGTCGGGGGCCTTGCTTCCATATCCAAGGTTACAGAAAGACTCGTACCCTTCATGTCAATTTTTTATATCCTAGGATCAGTTTGGATAATATTTTTAAACAGAGCTAACCTTATCCCGGCCATCCAGTCAATTTTTGTTACTGCTTTTTCACCGATGAGTGTCGCAGGAGGAGTGGCAGGTATATCAGTAAGAGAGGTTATCTCTGCAGGTGTGGCAAGGGGTGTATTTACCAATGAAGCAGGCCTTGGTTCTTCGCCAATGGCCCATGCCTCAGCTACAACCGACCACCCAGTTCGCCAGGGTTTGTGGGGGATGACTGAAGTATTTGTAGACACCATGGTTATCTGTAGCCTAACAGCCCTAGTTATCCTAACTACTGGAGTAGACAGGTCAGTAGGAGTAGATGTAAGGACTTTGGTCGCAAGTGCCTTTTCTTCTGCATCAACTATAGGTGGCCTAATCTTGTCCCTAGGTATAAGCCTTTTTGCCTTTTCAACCATCTTAGGTTGGGCCTACTATGGTGAGCTTGCCATATCCTACCTTCTAGGAGAAGGAATAAAGAAATACTACAGGATTGCATATGTCATCTTTGTCTTTGTAGGAGCAAATATGGACCTAGAACTTGCTTGGACTGTAGCCAATATCCTAAACGGCCTAATGGCCCTTCCAAACCTCTACGCCCTCTTAAGACTCGCTCCGGTCTTAGTAAGGCTAGAAAAGGACTTCTTCAAAGACCCGATGAGAATAAGGAAGGGCAGAGAAGAATACCTGGGACTTTTGGACTAGGGTGAGAAAATAATAGATATTCCAATAATATTTATAATATAGTATAATATAAGTATGATTAAGCTAATTACCATCGACGTGGACGGGACCTTGGTCACTCCACTTAAGAGATTGACTAAAAAAAATATAATAGAAATAGACAGGGCAAGAGACCTCGGGGTCCATATTGCCCTGGCATCTGGTAGGCCATTTCACTCTATGGAAAGATATATAAAAAAGCTTGGCCTTATGCAAGAGGGCCACTTTAGCGTATGTCAAAATGGGTCTTATATAGTAGATAACGCTACTAAAGAGCCAATTGCAGGGGCCTTTCAGACAGTAGATGACCTTGCAAGGCTAGATAAGATTATGGCAGATTTTGATGTAGAGGTATCCGCCATGGATCATATAGGCTTTTACACAAGACATAAAAATCCAAGTTTTTATACCAAGGCCAGCTCCTTTATAAATAAGCTATCCCTAAGTCCTGTAAATTATGAAGATTTCCCAAAAGATATGCACTTTGGAAGGTTTTTAATCCTAGGATCTGCTAAAAGTATCAGGGAAGTTTTGGCAAATATGCCCAAGGAAGTCATAGATAATTATTATGCTGTCCAAACTGCACCATTTCAGATCGAAGTTATGAACAAAACAGCCAACAAGGGCCACGCTGTAAGGCAAATGGCACAAAAACTTGGCATCACAGCAGATGAAATCATGTCCATAGGCAACGAAAAAAACGACATACCCATGTTAGAGCAGACAGGTTTCCCTGTAGCTATGGCAAACGCAGTAGATGAACTAAAAACTCATGCCAAATTCATCACCAAATCAAACCTCCAATCCGGAGTAGGCTACGCAGTAAAAAGACTTATAGATAATGGTCTTAAGAGATATGAATAGAAAGCAAATGACCTCAATAGGGGTCGATTAAGAGCGTCGACAAAGTATATGAACCTGCACCATTCCGACAGAAAAGCCCTCAGATAGTTTACCTCGAGC
>NZ_CALGYW010000131.1 GCF_937934665.1 uncultured Anaerococcus sp. | reverse complement strand
TTTTAGGGAAATAAAAAATAGCAACATCTGTTGCTAAATTGAATGGTCGGGGTGAAAGGATTCGAACCTTCGACCTCATGTTCCCAAAACACGCGCGCTACCAAGCTGCGCCACACCCCGTTGCTGCTGACTATTATAATATACTATATAAAAAATATTTTGTCAAATCTTTTTTGGAGTTTTTTAAAGATTTCTTTATTATTTGGACCTTTCTCTCTCAAAAAGTCTATGATTATAATACCACATATTTTTCCCTTTGTAAAATGATTTTTTAAATCTCTTGTAAGTCTTGCTTTAAAGATTATAATAATAGTAGATAGGAAGGGATAATATGAATACTCTTAATGAAGTTAAAAAAATTATTAATGATTCAAATAATATAGTGTTTTTTGGAGGAGCAGGAGTTTCTACTGCCTCAGGTGTGCCTGATTTTAGGTCGGCTACAGGGCTTTATAATAGAGAAAACAATTCCAAGTATTCTCCAGAGTATATGCTTAGCCATGAATTTTTTGTAAACCATCCTGATGAGTTTATGACTTATTGCAAGGAAAATCTTATGCTTGAGGGGATTAAGCCTAATAAGGCCCACTTAGCTTTAGCAAAACTTGAAAAGATGGGCAAGCTCAAGGCTGTTATTACCCAAAATATAGATAGTCTCCACCAAGAAGCAGGTAGTAAAAATGTTATCGAGCTTCACGGAAATTTGAGGGATTATTATTGTGTAAAATGTTCTAAGAATTTTGACCTTGACTATGTCAAGAAATTCCCTGCAGAGGCTCATTGTGATAAGTGTGGGGGTATTGTTAGACCTGATATTGTCCTTTATGGAGAGGGTCTTGATCAAAATAACATTTCCTATGCGGTTAATCTTATAGCCAAAGCTGATGTTTTAATTATTGGAGGCACTAGTCTTGTGGTTTATCCTGCAGCGGGTCTTATAGATTTTTATAGGGGTAATAAACTAGTTTTGATTAATAAGGATACTACTCCTCGTGATAGTGTAGCAGATTATATTATTAATGGTGATATAGCAGAAGTTATGGATAGTTTGGTAGGTGATTAGGTGCAAAAAAAATATGGTATAGATGAATACGGGATATTTTTAGTTTGGATAGCTATTGTAGCAGTGGTAATATCTCATTTTATTGAGTCTACTGTTTTAAATGGTATTTCTAGTCTTATTGTAATTTATGCTATCTTTAGGACTATGTCTTCTAATATCCTAAAAAGAAGCAAGGAAAATCAAGTTTTTGTAGATAACGTAATTGATCCTATTAAGGGAGTTTTCGGTAAAAATAATAAAACTAAGGCAAAAGATAAGGGCTTTAAGTATATTTCTTGTCCTTCTTGTGGGCAAAAGCTAAGGATTCCTAAAAATAAGGGCAAGATTAAGGTTAGGTGCCCAAAGTGCAAGGAAAAGTTTGATGCTAAAAGTTAATCTTTTAGCATTTTTTATGTTTTTTTAGAAATATAAATTAATTTAAAACTTTTTAAAGTTTAGTATTTAAATTTTTTGATATGGTTGTATAATTTGGTTGAAAGGGGAGTAATAAATGCCAAGATTAATAGGAACAGTTGCAATGGGCCTTAGGGCACCAATTGTTAAAGAAGGCGACAATTTAGTTGGTATTGTCGGCGATATAGTTGAAGAAGTTGGAGAAAAGGAAGTTAGACTTCGTGATAAGGATGTAGTTGCTATAACTGAATCACTTCTTGCAAGAAGCCAGGGTAATTATGCTACAATAGAGCAAATTGCCAAAGACTTTAAAAATAAGTTTGAGGGTGATGAGGTTGCGATACTTTTTCCAATTCTTTCAAGAAATAGATTTTCGATTTTACTTAAGGCTTTTGCCCTCTCAGGCAAAAAGCTTCATATTTGCCTATCTTACCCATCTGATGAGGTTGGTAATTTCGTTATGGATGAGATGGACCTTTTCAATTCTGATGTAAATGCTTATACTGATGTCTTAAGCCTGGAAGAATTTAGAGAAGTTGCTGGTGATTATAAGCATCTTTTCACAGATATGGCTTATCCAGAATTTTACAAAGAGATTGCAGAAAACTCTGAGATTCATTTCTTAAACAACCCTGTAGATTGTCTTAAGTTTACAGATAATGTTTTAGTTTCTTCAATTCATACTAGAGAACTTGTTAAAAGACAACTTGTAGAAGCTGGAGCTAAGAAAGTTTTAAAACTTGATGAGATTCTTACTGAATCAGTTGATGGATCAGGATATAACCCAGACTATGGTTTATTAGGTTCAAATCTTTCTACAGATAACGTAGTTAAGCTATTTCCAAGGGATGCCCAAGAGTTTGTAGACAGTCTTCAAAAAAGACTAGTAAGTGAAACTGGCAAAAATATAGAAGTTATGGTTTATGGTGATGGGGCTTTCAAAGATCCAGTTGGCCATATTTGGGAGCTTGCAGATCCTATCGTATCACCTGGTTTTACTAGTGGACTTACAGGTACACCTAATGAACTTAAGTTAAAATATGTAGCTGATAATGACCTATCAGACCTATCCGGTGAAGAAGCTGCAGAAGAATTTAAGAAACTTGTAAGAAATAAGGATAAAAATACAGATTCTAATAAGAGACTAGGTACTACACCTAGACAGATTACTGACCTTTTAGGTTCTTTATCTGACCTTGTTTCAGGTTCTGGAGATAAGGGAACACCTGTTGTTTTAATCCAAGGTTATTTCGATAATTATTCAAATGATTAGGTAAAAAATTAATATTAAATAAATGAACCAACTTTGGCTAGGAGGCTAGAATAAAAGTTGGTTCATTGTATAATTGATACATGCATAGAGATGCAAATTTTATAAAATTTGGAGAGTAAAAATTGAAAATTGATGACCCTATTGATACAGATCAAAATAAAATCAAGCAGGCTAAAAACATTGACGAACGCAATGTAAAGACTAGGGAGTATAAGATTTTTTGGATGAGTTTTGCAGCTATTCTTATGGCCTGTGGAACCCACTTTTTTAAATATCCCAACTCCTTTGTAATCGGTGGAGTAGAGGGAATGAGTATTATAAGTTCGATGTTTGTACCCTTTAGTCGTCCCCAACTAACCTTATTTTACAACCTAACCTTACTTGTGATAGGATTTTTTATTTTTGGTAAGAAATTTACAGTAAGGACTGGCTATGTAGCCATTCTTAACTCCCTTACTGCCCTTGCCCTAGATAAGGTATTTCCAATCCAGGGTTCTCTTACTGACAATAAGATGCTTGAGCTAATCTTTACCCTACTTATGTCATCTGTAGGATCAGCTATCTTATTTAACCTGGCAGCCTCATCTGGTGGTACAGATATCATCGCTATGATTATGAAAAAATACACATCCTTAGAGGTAGGTAAGTCCCTTTTGGTGGTGGATTCTATTTTTACCATAGCATCTATAAAGATATTTGGCATAGAGATAGGACTTTTCTCTATCCTAGGCCTTTTGACGAAGGGAATCTTTGTTGATATGATAATAGGCTCTATGAATACGGCCAAGCTTTTTATAATAATCACATCCAAGACAGAAGAAGTAGGAAGCTTTATTAAAAAAGAACTTAATAGGTCGGCTACCATAGTAGATGCCAGAGGACTTTATAAGGGATCTAATATTTCAGTGTTTTTCTGTGTCACATCTACCTTTGAATCCGCAAAGTTTAGGTCCTTTATCAAAAAAATCGACCCTTATTCATTTATCACCATCCTAAATACCTCATCAATTATAGGCAAGGGTTGGTATTCATCAGATGATACTTTAGATAGTGATGAGTGATTGTTTAAAGGCCTATCTACGGGTAAAATCTTAGTAGGAAGGTGAGATGATGCTGAAAGTTATAAAAACAATTTTAATAGGCTTTTTAACTTTTAACCTTACCCTTACAAGTTTTGCAGCAGAGGAAGAGCCAGTTAAGGATGATACTAACCAAAAGGCTGGAGAGAAGATAATAATAACCGAAAGTGTTAAGCCAGCTTTAAAGGCAAAGGAAAATCCTGCTGAGTCTGATAAAAGCGGGGAAAATAAGACCCCTCCCAAGGAAGAAGCAAACAAAAAAGAGGAAACTAAGGTCACAAAACCTGGGGAAAGTAAAAAGGAAGAGACTTTTTATAGGGAAAGTCCAGAAAAGCTTTCGGAAGATAAGAATGCTAGGCTAGAGAAAGAAAAAAAGGCTGAAATGGAAAAGCTAGATAAAGAAGTTGATGAGCTTGTAAAGAAGCTAGATAAAAACTCCAATCTATCAAAGGCCCTAGCAGAAGTTGAGACGTCTATAACTAAGGATGAGAAGGCGAGTGCAAAGAGTAAGGACGTAAGCATAAAGACTCAAGCGGTGCTTAAAGACTACAGCGAAAGAATAAAGTCTGCAAGTACAGAAAATGAGAGAAAAAAGCTAGAAAATGAAGCGGTAAATAGAATCAAATCTATAAAAAAAGCTGATTTAAACCCTACAAGTAGGGATGATGGAGATTCTAAAGAAGACCTACCAGAAAAAAAGAAAAAAATTCTTCTAGAGGTAAAACCTGATAAAGAAGAAGATGATGATAGAAATCAGATCTTAGCCCTAAATCCTAGTGAAGAAGAAAGGGAAGAAAAGAGATTTTTCCTTGAAAACCCCATAGTAATAGTTACCCTTATTTTTGTGATAGCCTTGGTAATTGTTATAGGGATAGTTATTAGAAGAAAAGAGAAAAAAGAAAATCTTGATGAATATTAAGTAAAATAAAAGAGGCCCATAAGGCCTCTTAATTTTTTATTATTCTTGAGCTTCGAACATGTCTTTGCCTACTCCACAAACTGGGCAAACCCAATCTTCTGGAAGATCAGCAAATTCTGTACCGGCATCAATACCGTTATCAACATCACCTTCAGCTGGATCATAAATGTATCCACATGCTGTACATACGTATTTCATAAAATATCTCCTTTCATAATCTACTATGTTTTTATTATACCACAGATTTAAAAAAGTAAACAATTTTTCTAGAATAAGTTTAAATAGAGTTAAAAATTATAAAAATGATAGGAAAATTTAAAATAGGGTATCAATCTTTTAGGAGCAAGTAATGGAGATAATTAGAACGGTCATACATTCTGACCTTAAAGATATAAAAAAATTTAGGGATAAGTTTATAACTATGCTTGAAGATAGGCTTTTTGAAGATAGTGAAATCTATAGGCTAAGGCTTATTTTAGACGAACTTACGGCAAATTCTTATAAGCATGGCAATAAAAAAGATAAGTCTAGGCTTATAGAAATATCTGTAGTCTTTGATAATTCCTACTCACTAATCAAGGTAAAAGATCAGGGAGAGGGGATAAACCCGGGATTTCACGGAGATAAATTTGCACCAAATGGCAGGGGCATAGACCTTGTCAAAAAACTTTCTGATGAGGTTATTATAGATAAGTCTACTATTGCTTGCCTTATATTAAATTCTTAACAACATTCTTAAGAGGATGTTTTTATTTGCCATTTATTGATAATTAATTAACATTAGGTATAATATATTGATAGAATTTGTTACCATGAAAGAAGGATTTAATGATTAGAGAAGATGTTAGAAATGTAGCAATTATTGCCCACGTAGACCATGGTAAGACAACACTTGTAGATGGTCTTTTAAAAACATCAGGTTTATTTAGAGAAAATGAAGCAGTTAAAGATAGGGTTATGGATTCTGATTCTATAGAAAAAGAAAGAGGAATCACTATACTTGCTAAAAATACTGCTGTATCTTATAAAGATATGAAGATAAATATCATAGACACTCCAGGCCACGCCGATTTTGGTGGAGAGGTTGAGAGGGTCTTAAATATGGCAGAATCGGTTGTACTTGTAGTAGACAGCCATGAAGGACCTATGCCACAAACTAAGTTTGTTTTAAAAAAGGCTATAGAAATGGGGCTACCTGCCATAATTTGTATAAATAAAGTCGATAGACCAGATGAGAGGGTAGATGAGGTTGAAGATGAAATCTTAGATTTATTTATCTCCCTAGATGCAGATGAATCTTATCTTGAAAGTCCCTTTGTCTATGCCTCAGCAAAACAAGGCTGGGCAAGCTTAGAAAAGGGTCAAGTTAAGGAAGATATGACAGATCTTTTAGATACTATTATCGAGTATACTCCTAGTTTTGAAGCAGAAGATACAGATGATTTTAAGGTCTTAGTTTCAACTACAGACTACAATGACTACCTAGGTACTATTGCCATTGGTAAGGTAGAATGTGGGACAATAAAGAAAAATGACCTAGCTGTTATTACAAATTATAATGAAAAAGATAGGCTAGTTAAGTCAAAAATCGTAACTATCTATGAGTTTGACGGCCTAAATAGGGTTGAAGTTGAAGAATCTAAGTTTGGCTCTATAGTAGCCATCTCTGGTATGGAAGATATAGGTATCGGAGATACCATAGGTACAGAAAATGATCACGAGCCAATAGAGTTTACAAAGATTTCAGAACCAACCCTTTCTATGACTTTCTCTGTAAATGATTCACCATTTGCAGGTCGTGATGGAAAATATGTAACAAGTAGACATATCAGAGATAGACTTTATAAAGAGGCAACTACAGATGTTTCTCTTAAGGTAGAGCCTACAGATACTACTGAGGCCTTTAAGGTATCAGGTAGGGGTGAACTTCACCTATCTGTACTTATAGAAAACCTAAGAAGAGAAGGTTATGAATTCCAAGTTTCAAAACCAGAGGTAATGTTTAAAACTGATGAAAATGGCAAAAAGCTTGAACCAATTGAACTTGCAACTATAGATGTTGACCAAGAGTATACAGGATCAGTTATAGAAAAACTTGGCCGCAGAAAGGGTGAGATGATAGACATGCACCCATCAAGCTCAGGTTATACTAGGCTTATCTTTAGGATACCAGCCAGAGGTCTTATAGGTTATAGGACAGAGTTTATGACCGATACCAAGGGTACAGGTATTTTAAATACAGAATTTGAAGGCTATGCGAGATACAAGGGAGATCTTGAAAGAAGACCTCTAGGTTCTCTTATTGCCACAGAAAAAGGGCTTGCTACAGCCTATGGCCTAAATGCAGCCCAATCAAGAGGTCAATTATTTACAGAACCAGGTGAGGAAATCTACGAAGGCTTAATAGTAGGTTCCAATGCCAAGGGTCTAGACATAGATGTAAATGTCTGCAAAAAGAAAAAAATGACCAATACCAGGGCTAGTGGTAACGACGATGCCATAGTCCTTACGCCAGCTAAGAAGATGAGTGTAGAAGAAATGATGGAGTTTGTTGAAGAAGACGAACTAATTGAGATAACTCCTCACAATCTAAGGATTAGAAAGAAAATCCTAGGTTCCCAAAAGAGGTATAAGTCTAAAAAATAGGAGTAGGTATGGAAAATAAGTTTGAAAGAGGGATTAGCAAGGTCTTAGTCTTTCTTATCATGATCTTATTTCTCTTAACTATCTCACAAAGATTTGTAAGCGGATGGTTTTTAAGCCTTAGCTGGTATATAGTTTTTTTACTATCATGGGCTGGCATGCTTTTTTACAGCTTTGATGTACTTTTAAACAAAAAGGCCAGGGGCTTTTCCATCTTTCTTGCAATAATTACGAGCATATCATTTGCGTTCTTATCTATCCACGGCCTATCAGCCTTGGCAATTTTTATAAGAGCGCTACCTCGTAAGATTGTGATTAATAACGATTTCTTCCTAAGCTATAACCAGCTAATCTTTTATTCAAGCTTGGTTGTAGTGTATTTTTTCCACCTAATAAATGCTGTTTGGCTAAGGGATAAAAAAGAAGACATAGAAGTTAAAGAAAAAATAAGTGAAGAAGAGTTAAGAAGAATTAGAGATAGTAAGTTAGATAGTATAATAGCTGAGATTGATAATGAAAATGACAGTCTAAGCGATGAGGATAGGCAGATACTAAATTCTCATATCTTAAATGATGGAGATGAAGAAGGATCGGAGATTTAATTTATGGCTAAGCAGAATATTTCTTTGTCAGTAATAAAAAGACTTCCTAAGTACTATAGGTACCTGGAAAGTATTAATGAAAAGGGAATAATTAGAGTATCTTCTAAGGAGCTATCAGAAATAACAGGCCTTACAGCCAGTCAAATCAGGCAGGATTTAAACCATTTTGGTTGTTTTGGCCAACAAGGTTATGGCTACAATGTAAAGGAGCTTATAGGAGAGTTATCAAAGATTATAGGTGTTGGTAAAGACTATAAGTTGGTGCTTATAGGCTATGGTAATATAGGCCACGCCCTTTACCAATACATGTCCTTTAGAGATCTAGGCTATGAGTTTGAGGCAGTTTTTGATAAGGAAGCAAAAAGCCTGTCAGATGGTAACTTAGATGTAAGAGATGTAGAAGAACTTTCTGATTTTTTAAAAACCAATAAGGTTGACATAGGGATTATAGCTACACCAAAACAAGCGGCACAGGATGTGGCAGATATACTATGTGAAGGTGGTGTCAAGGGCATTTGGAACTTCTCACCAGTTGATTTAAAGGTATCAAACGGGGTAGTTATAGAATCTGTTCACCTTGATGAATCACTATTTACCCTCACATACTTTATGAATTCCCCAGAGGATTTTATATTTTAAATGAATGTACTTAATGTATCAAACTTGGCTAAGGCTTATCCAAATAAGGAGATATTTTCTGGCCTAAGTTTTAATTTGGAAAAGGGAGATAAGGCAGGACTAGTTGGACTAAACGGTGCTGGCAAGTCTACCCTTTTTTATATCCTAACAGGTAGGCTAGATCCTGACGATGGGAAGATTTTTATCCCCCAAGAAGTAAAGGTTGGATATTTAGAGCAGATCCTAAGCCTTGATAGTGATATGACTATCTATGATTATTGCCTGTCAGTTTTTGACGATCTAATCAAGCTTGAAAGTGAGATTAGAGATTTAGAAAAGAAGATGAGCACGGAAAAAGACCCTGACAAGCTTGCCGCAATCATGGATGAGTACACAAGAAAATCAGAAACCTACCATAGTAAAAATGGTTATGCTATAGAAAGTGAGCTAGAAGGCACGCTTGCTGCTATGGGTTTTGCCAAAGAAGATTTTGATAAAAAAATCACAGATCTTTCTGGTGGGCAAAAAGCCAGGGTAGAACTTGCGGGACTTTTACTTGAAAAGCCAGATCTACTCTTGCTAGATGAGCCAACCAATCACCTAGATATCAAGGCTATAAATTTCCTTGAAAACTTTATCAAAAACTACAAGGGAACAGCCATTGTTATCTCCCACGACAGGTATTTTTTAGATGCCACAGTCAACAGGATGATGGTCCTAGAATATGGCAAGCTTTCTACTTATACTGGCAACTACACAGTCTTTATGGAAAAGAGAAAAAAAGATAGGGAGGTTAGGATTCACCAATATAAGAGCCAACAAAAGGAGATTGCAAGACAAGAAGAAATTATAGATAGGCTTAAAAACCTGGGTGGATCTAAGAGAAAAAGAGGTATATCCCAATCAAGGTCCAGGCAAAAGCTCTTAGATAAGATGGGAAGAATTGAAAAGCCAGTAGAGCTTGCTGATATGATGAACCTTAAATTTACCCCAAGAATCCAATCCGGTATGGATGTTCTAAAGGTAGAGGACCTTAGGATGAGTTTTGACGATAGGGAGATTTTTAAAAATATTTCCTTTGACGTCTATAGAAATGAAAGAGTTGCCATAATAGGTGATAATGGTGTGGGAAAAACTACCCTCTTTAAGATTATCCTAGGAGAGCTTTTCCAAGATGGGGGTAGGGCCAAGATGGGTGAATCTGTAAATGTGGGCTATTTTGACCAGGAACAAAAGTCCCTTAATGTAGAAAACACCATCTTTGATGAGATAAGAGATACCTTCCCTATGCTTACAAACTTTGAAATAAGGTCCTATCTTGCCAAGTTTATGTTCTATGACACAGATGTCTTTAGGGAAATTTCTGAATTGTCAGGTGGGGAAAGGGCAAGGATATCCCTACTTAAGCTTATGATATCTGATTGTAACTTTATCTTAATGGATGAGCCAACCAACCACCTAGATATAGACAGCAAGGAAATCTTGGAAGATGCGATTTTAGACTTTGAAGGAACCCTCCTTATAATTTCCCACGATAGGTATTTTCTAAATAAGATTGCCTCAAAAATCCTAGATATGAAGGCTGATGGGGTAGATCTTTACCTAGGTAATTATGACTATTACCAAGAAAAACTAAGGGAAATGAGTCTGACTGAAAAAGAAAAGTCTACTGTTACAAAAACCCAAATCAAAAAAGAAAGAAAAAAAGAAAAGCTCAAAAGAGATGAAGTAAGGGCGATAAAGAAAAAAATCAGAGACATAGAAAAAGAGATGGAAGAGATTGATAAAAAACTAAAAGTCCTTACCAAAGAAAGTCTTTCAGAAGGTTTTTATGACGATCAAGAAAGAGTAGCGGAACTGTTTAAGGAAATGAAAGACCTTGAAGATAGGAGAGACTATCTTGATGACCAGCGGCTAAATCTTAATTTAGAGCTTGAAGAGTGATTGAAGAAAATTAAAGAGGGTATCAATTAGCTAAGGAGACTTGTATGGGAAAATTAATGAAATTTTTTTACGGCCTTATGCTTGTGGTTCTGGCCCTATTGGGTGCAATCCTTCTAGCTTTAGGTCTAGGCAATTATGGCCTGGTTGATTATTTTCTGCAATATATCAGATACCCTCTGACCCTAAATATTATCCTAGGTTTGGGTATAGTTTTATTATTGTTTGCAGTTCTTATTTTGACTACTCTTATTAAAGAATCTAACAAGGGCTTCGATATCCTTTTAGAAGATGAGAAGGGAAGTGTCCTTCTTACAAGAAAATCATTAGAATCTGTGATGGAGAAGTCTATAAATAAGTTTTTAGGGGTAGAAAGTGTATCAACTAAGGCAACTATCATCGAAAATGAAAGAATAGAAGCCAAGGCCCTAGCGAATTATTCTGGAAATGAGGAAATAAAAACTCTTTCTGATAGAATTAGGACAGAGATAATCAAAAACTTAGAAGATTTTACAGAAATAAGTGATGTAAGGCTTGATTTAAAGCTTGATAAAAAAGAAGAAGAGAGAAAAGATGGAAGATAAAATCATTAAAAAAGAGCCTAGTATGGCGGATGTCGAGATGAGAAAACTTGATAACAAAGACAGAACTAGAGCCTCTTTTCTTAAATTTTATAAAGTTAATAAAGGCAAGGTAAACTCTCTCATTCTAAGCTTGTTAACGGTTATATGCCTGTTTAATTTTGGTTTTTTCAGAACCTTAGGTATCTGGCTAGTGATGTTAATAGGCTATTTTGTAGGAGCTTATTTTGATAGAGATGTTAGAGCGATGCAAATTATAAGAAAAATTTTAAACTAAGGAGAATATTATGACAGATAATCTAAATAAAGAAGTTAAAAAAGACCTAAACGATGGTAGAGAACTAGAATATGAAGAATCAAAACTTATCATAGAAGATAAGGTAGTTGCCAAAATTGCAAGAATAGCTGTAAACAGCGTAGACGGCATCCTTGAAATGAAGGGCAACATTGCAGATTCAATCGGATCATTCTTTGGTTCAAACGAAAGCAAAAATGCTGGTGTAGATGTAGAGGTTGGCGAAAGAGAAGCAAAAATCAACCTAGATGTAATAATCGAATATGGTAAAAATGCTCGTCAAATGTTCAATGACATCCAAAGAGTAGTTGGCCAAAATGTTAAGGAAATGACTGGTCTTGACGTTGTAACTGTGAATGTGGATGTTGTAGATGTTCTAAACAAACAAGAATATGCTGAAAAGCAACAAAAAGCCAGAGAAGACGATAAAAAACAAAACCAATATTAAACCGTAGGGCTAGATGTTGGCCCTTTTTTATGGAAGGATACAATGAGGGAAATATTTGAAGAAAAAACTAAAAAATATTTTATCATCGGAATCTTACTAATCGGGATATTTTTTGGATTTTTCTACCTAGATAGGATAGGGGAAATCCTAGCTTCCATTTATAAGGTTATAAGGCCTATGATCTATGGCCTTGTGATAGCCTTTATAATAAACCTCCCGATGAATTTTTTTCATGATAAGATTTTTACAAGAATAATAAAGGACGATAAGCACGAGAAACTAAGAAGGAGCCTGGCTCTGATTTTATCCTGGATAATATTTTTTGCTATGATAACCCTAGTTCTTACAGTCCTTATACCAGAACTAACAAGGGCATTTGGAGTAATTACAGCCAATATTCCAGTCTTTATGGATTCTTTGATAGATTTTTTTAATGGGTCTAAGGTTTTTACTAAACTTGCAGAGTTTTTTGCAACCAGGCTTGAGGCAATCAATATAGAAAGGTTAAGCGATAACTTTACCCAAATCATCCAAGATTTTTTCAAGTCTGACTCCAATTTTTTAAACAAAACAGGATCTATAATAAATTCTGTCTCCCAGGCAATACTTGCTATATCAATTGGCTTTGTCTTTTCTCTTTACGTATCAATGAATAAGACTAAGCTAAAAAAGGGAGCTGCAAGACTCGTATTTGCAAACCTCAAGGAAGAAACTGCAAGGCACATAGTCTACGTTTCCAAACTAACCTACGATTCTTTTGCAAGATTTCTAGAAACAAGACTTTTATCCTGCCTTGCCCTAGGGATTGGATGCTTTATAGGGATGACTATCTTAAGGATGCCATCAGCTGGTATGATATCTATCCTTATGGGGGCCTTTGATATGATTCCTTATATAGGTGCTTTTTCCGCGACAGCCATAGGTATAATCCTAATTTTTACCTTTTCTCCAGGCAAGGCCCTAGTATTTTTGATTTTTGTCCTAATTTTGCAAAATGTTCAGCAACAGATATTTTATCCGCTTGTAATAGGCAAGCACCAAGGACTTCCACCAATTTGGATTTTTGTATCGGTAATAATAGGTGGTGGTTTAATGGGACTATTTGGAATGGTCGCTTTTATACCGCTTGCCACTGTAATCTACACGCTCCTTGAAGATAATACAAGAAAGAAATTAAAACATAAAGATATTACAGAAGTTGAACTAGATAAGCTTACGGGAAAAGATTTCTGGGAGCTAAGAGAAGAAAAATCGAAAAACCTTTAACAAACTGTATAATACTCTACTAGTAAGTAGGGTATTTTTTTGTGAAAGGGGCCTCTATGGAAAATCTTTTTAGGCGACAATTTGTTATGGGGAATATAGGCCCAGAAAAATTGCCTAAGACATTTATAGAAGAAAAAATATGTGAAAATTATTATATTTACCACCACAAGGATTTAAACTTTATAAGACTTGATAGACCTGGCAGGAGCCTTATTTTGTTGGGATTTCTAATTGACCCTTATGATTATAAGGCTAGTGATGAGGAGATTTTAGAAAATATCATAGATAATATTTGTGATTTTGAAAATCTCTACAAAAAAACTTTAAGTCTTGGGGGCAGGTGGGTTCTAATTTATAAAGATCAAGAAGATTTCAATATCCTAACCGACCCATCAGGATTAAGACAGGTCTGCTACAATTCAGAAGATAAAATAATCGGTTCAAATCCGGCTATAATAAATTACATAAAAACTCAAGAAAAAAGATCTGACAAAGACTATCATACCTATATAAATTCTAAATTTTATAGGATAAATGAGATGGAATGGTATGGGGATAATACCCATTATAAAAATATCAAAAAGCTTCTTCCTAATTCATATCTTGACCTTAAAATCTTTAAGACTTCATATTTTTGGGCGGATATAGATAAAAAATCCTATGAAGAAAATACGAAAATTGTATCAGAACTTTTGAAAAATCAGCTCAAGGCTATTGACAAAAGAGAGGGAGTCAAGATCCAAAGCCTCACTGCTGGCTATGATTCTAGGGTAATTTTTGCGGCAAGCGAAGCGGCAGGCTGTGATTTTGATTTTTTCTTATCGACCATGAACATCATAGGTGAGGACCATGCAGATATACAAATTGCAAAGAAAATCCTAGCTGATTATGGCAAAAATTTTAATCTAATAGATAATTTAGAATCACTTGATGGAGATTTTATAAAATTTTTGCAAAAATCTGTAGCAGGGACACAAATCCTTCCCAAAACTCTTACAATCCAGCATTTTTACAAAAAAGATGAAGACTTTATCCATGTATCAGGCAACAATTCTGCTGTTTGCAAGGCTTATTATAAAAATTCGTCTTCAGAAAATGGAAAAGATGTCGCTAAAGTGGTTGGTATCCCTAAAAACCTAACAATTTTTAATGATGAATTTGACAAGTGGGTCAAAGAGCGCAAAGATTTTGCCAAAGACAAAGATATTGATCTTATGAAACTTTTTTATTGGGAAATGAGGATGCCAAATTGGGGAGTCCAGTACCAGCAAGAGGCGGATATAGCAATGGAGGAATTTGCCCCCTTCAATAATAGGGAAATCATTCTGAGACTTTTAGAAATGACAAAAATTAAGCCCTATACTGAGGTTTTTGATGACATAATAGCCTATCTTGATCCTAAACTTTTGTCCTATCCAATCAATCCTAGGAGCAAAAAAGAAAAGCTAATGGATTCTGTCAAAAAAAGAGTATCGAAAAGAACTTGGGAAAGGATAAAACTTATAGCAAAAAATTAAATAGGCGAAATTAAAAACTCTTCTTACTGCAAACCAGCAAGAAGAGTTTTTTAAATGTCAAAATCTTCAAAAATTACAAGAAGGGTACCTTCTTTGACATTTATCTTAAAATCACATCCCTTAGTCTCATTTGATACCCCCAGAGCATCGTCATTTGCCATTTGATAATTATCAAGTTCATAGAAAAGTCCCTTAATATCAAGAATGGATTTTTTGGCTAGAGAGAAGATTGACACATAAAAATCTTTTCCGGAATATTTGTAAGTAAAGTTCTTATCAATAAGAAAAATCTCCCTGCGACTTGCCTTAAGTCTTATATCGACTCCCTTGTTTTTATAGTAAAACATGGATTTGATATTTGAAATAGTATGGCTTTCCCTACCGCCAAGACCGCCGTATATTATTATGTCCTTATAGCCTTTTTCTATGGCAAAATCTATGGCTGCAACTGTATCAGTGAAGTCTTTTATAGGGTTAAGGGCAATTACATTTTTAAAATCAGGTTTTGATGATGAGTCAAAGTCTCCAATTAGGTAGTCAGGTACAAGACCAACCTTATTAGCATATTTATAACCCTTATCAGCTGCTATTATTAGGTCGTCTTCCTGGATCTTGTCAAAAAAACCATCGAAGCTTCCCCCTCCTATTATAAAACATTTTTTCATGGCTCCTCCTATCTCTATTATAACATTAAAAGCAGCTAAATTCTCAAAAAATGGTAAAATAGGACTAAGAATTTTAAAAAGAGGAAATATATGAAAGAATTAGATTTAAAGACGAAAAACTTGTTAAGAGTTATTGTAATTGGAATCTTATTATATTTTGGTCTTTACTATATAGGAAATGTGTGGAAAGCCTTCGGTAAATTATACTCAGTTATCCAACCCTTTATCCTAGGTGGGGCCCTAGCCTTTATAATAAGTATTCCGATGAATTTTTTTGAAAGAAAGTTTTCTAAATTAGATAAGAGGGGTAAGCATAAAAAACTCGTCTCAACTTGTGCCCTTTTACTCTCTTGGATACTTGTGATAGCATCCCTTGTTATCCTGGTTAATATCTTGGTCCCATCTATCATAAAGGTTGTTTATACCTTCTCTATTAGGTGGCCAGATTTTGTAGATGAAATTTATAGAATCCTTAAAAAATACCCACTTACAGAACCTTATGCCAATAAATTTAAAAATAGTTTCTCTGGTGTGGGTTGGTACAATGTTAGAAATGCACTTTATACCTTCCTTCAAGGCAAGGACGGAGATATATTCTCAACTGCTACAAGCCTTATGGGATCAATATCAAGTGGGGTTATAGGTGTATTTACTATGTTTGTATTTTCTATATTTGTCCTAATTTACAAACGCATGCTAAAGATAAATAGCATTAGGTTGATGTATGCTATAATGGACGAGAAAAGGGCAGACTACCTAAACAAGGTATTTTCCCTATCTTATAACACCTTTAAAGACTACCTATTTTCAAGACTGATATCTGTTGTTTGCCTATCGGTTTTAACTTATGTGGGTATGTTTGTAATGAGGATACCAAATGCGGCTATGATCTCGGTTCTAGTTGGACTTTCTGACTTGATACCAATCTTTGGTCCGATTTTTGGAACAGGCTTTTCTGTGATTTTAATCTTTATAGAATCACCAGTTAAGGCCCTAGCTTTTTTAATCTACAACCTAGTAATCCAACAAATCCAGGAAAATGCCATCTACCCTGCTATAGCGGGTAATAAAATAGGCCTACCTGCAGTTTGGGTTATGGCATCTGTGACCATAGGTGGATCGCTTTTTGGAGTTTGGGGCATGCTTATTTCAATACCAGTTGTATCTGTTATCTACACCCTAACTCACGAGAAAATCCACGAAAGACTTAGTGAAAAAGGCTTTGACGAGGAGAAACTTCTCGCCAAGGGAGATAAGACTTACAAAATAGAGGATATAGATACTAATGATGAAGCTTACGAGGAGTAAAGATTTCGTCCCTGTTATAAGGGATGGGTCTAAATATTACGGAGGCCACCAAGAGTGGCTAAAATATGCTGGACTTTCAAAATTTTTTAGGGATAGGTCTTGTGTTGTCACAGCCTTTACCAATACCTTTTTCTACTTATTTAAAAAAGGAGAGGTAGACTTCAACCAGTATAATAGGGTCCAATATGAGTTTTATAAGAGACTTAGACCTAAGGCAAATGGCGTACCTACAGCAAAATCCTTATTAAAAAGAATTGACATTATAAACGACGTCCTAGAATTAAACCTATCCTACAGGATGATAGAGGGAAGAATTGTAAAAAGACTAAGTCTAGATGAGATGATATCTTTTATAAATGAGGGACTTGGCAAAGATACACCAGTTATTTTGATAAACTGGCTATCCAAGGATATAGACGTCATGAGCCACCACGGCCTATGTATAACAGAGATGAATGAAAAAGGTGGCAAGCACGAACTAGTGGTATCTTCCTGGGGAAGACGTCATAGGTTTTTCTTGGAAGATTTTTACAATCAAGCAAGGACCTATACAGGTTTGATATATTTTACTAGATGATTTTGGGCGGTTAAATCTGCCTTTTTTATTTATTTTTTTAAGACCTTTAAGCTTGAAATTGCAAGAGATATGTACCTGTCAAAAAGCCAACAAAGTAATTAAACTTGATAAAATTGATAAACACACTATAGTAGGAGTAGAGCAAACTTGTTGATAAAACAAGGTCTAACAAAGATTTTTAACAATTTAGTGTGGTCTCAAAATTTTATTATTTATTAGGAATATTTAGCCACAGAAAATCACAGACATGCTCTTAGGAAAGAAAAACCTAACAAAGAAAAATAGAAATAAAAAATATATATTTATAGGAGGAAAGATGGATAAGTTATCAAAAGACAAGTTTGTCGATCAGTATATGGAAAACTTGCAGAGGATTACCCTAAAGAGATTTGAGGATACCTCAGATAAGGATAGATATGATGCTTTAAGTGCAACTGTAATGGGTCTTGTAAACAAAGACTGGAGAGAAACAAAGGCTAAGTCAAGAAAAGAAAGAAAAGCCTACTATCTTTCAGCAGAATTCTTAATTGGTAGATCTTTAGGTAATAACCTAATCAACCTAGGTATTTATGAAGAAGTAAAGGACTTACTTTGTGAAATCGGAATCGATTTCGAAGCTATAGAAAACTACGAAGATGACGCAGCTTTAGGTAACGGTGGTCTAGGAAGACTTGCTGCTTGCTTTATGGACTCAGCTGCCAGCCAAAACCTAAACCTAGTAGGTTATGGTGTAAGGTATCGTGAGGGTATCTTCAAGCAAGAAATCGAAAAGGGCTTTCAAGTAGAGCACGGAGATAGCTGGATAAAAGATGGAGATGGCTGGTCTATAAGAGTAGACTCTGATGCTAAAATTGTTAAATTTAGAGACCAACAAGTAAAGGCAGTACCATATGATATGCCAGTAGTTGGTTTTGAAAATGGAGTAGTAAATACTCTTAGACTATGGCAATCTGAGCCATTTGAAGAGTTTGACTTTGCTAAGTTTAACAACTTTGAATACGACCAGGCAGTATCTGAGAAAAATAGGGCAGAAGATATAACTAGAGTCCTATATCCAAACGATACGCAAAGAGCAGGTAAGTTATTAAGACTTAAGCAACAATACTTCTTCTGTTCAGCTTCTATCCAAGATATGGTAGAAACATATAAGAGAGACTTCCCAACAGATCTTAAGTTTGAAGAATTTGCAAAATATCACGTTATCCAACTTAACGATACCCACCCAATCATTGCTATTCCTGAGCTAATCAGAGTCTTAGTAGATGAAAATGGAATCTTCTTTGATGATGCTGTAAATATTGCATCCAAGGTATTTGCCTTCACAAACCACACTGTTTTACAAGAAGCCCTTGAAAGATGGTCAGAAGACCTCATGCAAGAAGTAAGCCCAAGATGTCTAGAAATCATCGAACAAATCGATAATAAATTAGTTGATGAATTAAAAGAAAAAGGCTTTAGCGAAGAGCAAATCAAACCATACAGAATTATGGATAATGGATCAGTTCACATGGCAAACCTCGCTATCTACGTAGGTTTTTCTGTAAATGGTGTTGCTGAAATCCACTCACAAATCCTAAAAGACGATACTTTCAAGGAATGGTATAAGATAAGTCCTGAGAAATTTAACAACAAAACCAATGGTATCACACCAAGAAGATGGCTTGTTTACTCAAATAGAGAACTAACAAACTTCATCACAGAAAAACTTGGCACTGACGCTTGGAAGACAGACCTAGCTATGCTTAAGGGACTTGAACAATACCTAGATGATGAAAAAGTATTAAACGAACTTTGGGATATCAAGCAAGAAAAGAAAAACCAACTTGCAAAATATATCCTAGAACATGAAGGAATAAAAATCGATCCAGAGTCAATCTTTGATATTCAAATCAAGAGGATTCACGAATACAAGAGACAACACTTAAATATCCTTCACATCATCCACCTCTACCACAAACTAAAAAATAACCCAGACCTCGACTTTACACCAACAACCTTTATCTTTGGTGGTAAGGCAGCTCCAGGCTATTTTAGAGCAAAAGGTATGATAAAACTTGCCAACGAAGTAGCAAGAGTTGTAAATAACGATCCTGATGTAAACAAAAAGATGAAAGTTATCTTCGTAGAAAACTACAGGGTAACCTACGCTGAAAAACTCTTCCCAGCTTGTGATGTATCTGAACAAATCTCAACAGCTGGTAAGGAAGCAAGCGGTACAGGTAATATGAAATTTATGCTAAACGGTGCCCTAACCCTTGGAACCCTTGACGGAGCCAACGTAGAAATCTTCGCAGAAGCAGGAGAAGAGAACAACTACAGGTTTGGTGCAACAGTAGAAGAACTAGCAGAAATTGCTGATTCATATAAGCCATTTGAATACTACAGCAAGGATGAAAACATAAAAGACGTGGTAGATAGTCTAGTAAGTGGAGAATTTAATGACAATGACTCCTACTACTTCCTAGATATCTATAACGAACTAATCAAGCCACAAGACGGTAGCAGGGGAGACCAATACTACCTATTAAAAGACTTTGAATCTTATAGGAAGACCCACGAAAAATTAAACAAAGAATACAGAAATAAACTTGACTGGTCAAGAAAATGTCTAAAGAATATTGCAAATGCAGGATTTTTCTCATCAGATAGGACAATCCTAAACTACGCTGACGATATTTGGAAAATCGACTAGGAAAAAACAATGAACAAGGATTTATTACTAGGAGTGATGATTCCTTTTATAGGCACCACACTCGGCGCAGCCTGCGTTTATATAATGAAAAACGAACTAAAAGATAGGGTTCAAAAGGGCCTATCTGGCTTTGCAGCGGGAGTAATGGTAGCAGCATCAATCTGGTCCCTTCTTATGCCATCAATGGAAATGGTAGAAGAAAAAATGGGGATTATGGCCTGGGTGCCAGCAGCTGTTGGATTTTTAGTAGGAATAGCCTTCTTACTTTTCCTAGACTCAGTAATCCCCCACCAGCATATTGACTCTGACCATCCAGAAGGGATGAAGGCAGAAAGCCTTAGAAAAACAACCATGATGGTTCTTGCGGTAATAATCCACAACATTCCAGAAGGAATGGCCGTAGGAGTATCCTTCGCTGGAGTTCTTTACGGCAAGGGCGATCTAACAATGGCAGGGGCCATGGTCCTTGCCATAGGAATAGCCATCCAAAACTTCCCGGAAGGAGCTATTATCTCCATGCCCCTAAAGGCAGTAGGTGTAAGTAAACATAAGGCCTTCGGCATGGGAGTATTCTCAGGCATAGTAGAGCCAATAGCGGCTATTGTTACCATATTATTATCATCAGTAATGGTCCCAATCTTGCCATATCTCTTATCCTTTGCGGCAGGAGCTATGATGTATGTCGTAGTAGAAGAATTAGTACCAGAAGCCACAGGAGAAGGTGAAAGCCACACCAACATAGGAACAATCGGCTTTGCCGTAGGTTTTGTGGTAATGATGATCCTTGATGTAATGCTCGGATAAATTAACAAGGAATCCCGTCTGGGGTTCTTTTTTTGTCTTATTTTACATAGATTTGACAAATGGGTGCTATAATAAGGGGAAGAATAGAATACAAAATCAAAAGAAGATGCTGGAGGTTTCTATGAAAAAAGTTTTAAGGAATATTTTTATCGGCATAATTATATTGTTAATCCTAGGGGCAATCGGAATTTCAATCTTTACAGGCAAGGCTGTTTTTGATGGCTACACCAATGTCGTTAGCAGGGAAGAGACGGGTAAAAATTCTATGGAATATAAAAAAGATTATGATGATTTGGTAAAAAACTATGATTTAGAAAAGTTTGAAATTGAAGATAAAAATTTAGATCATAAGATACCTG
>NZ_CALGYW010000130.1 GCF_937934665.1 uncultured Anaerococcus sp. | reverse complement strand
CTTCAATTGTTATGGTATTAATTACAAGATTTATAAATAGATATTTTTCAGATATTACTGGACCGATAATAAGCCTACTCTTAGCAGTGTTTTTTGCTGGTGTTAGTTATTTAATAGTAATAGTAAAGGTAGAAATACCTGTGATTGACAATCTCAAACACGACTTATATAAAAAGATGAAAGGAGTTAAAGAATGAGCATTTTTAATGAAACAAACAGGAAGAAAATAACCTTATTATTTTTTGACATATTAATACTTAATCTCGCTTATTTTTTAGCCCTATATTTTAGGTTTGACCTTAATTTTTCAGAAATACCACAAGAATATCTATTAGCATTCAAAAAATATACTCTAATTAATACTATCATCAGCATTTTTATATATTCAAGATTCAAAATGTACAAGATGATATTAGAGTATGCATCATACACAGAACTTATCAATATTACATGGGCAAGTATTTTATCTTTTATAAGTCATATTACACTTATGACTTCGTTAGTTGAGAAAATGCCTTTTTCATATTATTTATTTGGATTTATGATACAATATGTACTGACAGTTTCTTCTAGATTTGCTAAAAGGATGCTAATATATATGTCCTACAAGCAAAAAAAGATAACGAAAAATACAAAAAGGCAATAATTATAGGAGCTGGCTCTGCTGGTCAAACGCTTAAAAGAGATATAAACAACTCAAACAAAAATGAGCAAACAAATGTCCTAGTAACAGGCTTTATAGATGATGACAGAAGTAAGACAAACCAGTATATTGATGGGACAAAAGTTCTAGGTGGTAGAGATAATATAAAAGATGTAGTCAGCAAAGAAGGTATAGACCTTATCCTTGTGGCTATACCATCTGCACCAGAAGAAGATAAAAGACAAATTCTCAGGATATGCAACGACACAGGATGTGAGGTCAAGGTCCTACCTGGTATATACCAAATGGTGTCGGGAAAGATTACCATGTCCACAATGAAAGATGTCCAGATAGAAGACCTCTTAGGTAGGGAACCTGTCAAAATATTCTCCAATGAAACCTTTGATTACCTCAATGACCAAGTGGTCTTGGTCACAGGAGGTGGAGGATCTATTGGATCAGAACTTTGCAGGCAAATTGCCCAATATGGTCCCAAGCTTCTTATCATATTTGATATTTATGAAAATAACGCATATGAAATCGAACAAGAGCTTAAGAGAAACCATAAGGACCTAAATTTTATAACCCTTATAGGTTCTGTGAGAGATTATATGAGAGTAGAGAAAGTTTTTGAAGAGTACAAGCCAGATATAGTTTTCCATGCAGCGGCACATAAGCACGTACCTCTAATGGAGGTAAGCCCGATAGAGGCTATCAAGAACAATGTCAGAGGAACATACAATGTAGCACTTCTTTCACTAATCCATAATACCAAGAGATTTGTCCTTATATCAACAGACAAGGCGGTCAACCCTACATCAGTCATGGGAGCGACAAAGAGAGTCTGCGAAAAGATAATCCAAGGACTTAATGATGCGAAAATAAGTGGAAACTACAAAAACTTAGCAAAAATCAATGTCCAAGATGGAGATAGGAATATTATTATTGAGCCCGCAGAAAAATTAGCAGGCAAAGACCACAGGACAGAGTTTGTAGCAGTGAGGTTCGGCAACGTATTAGGGTCGAATGGATCAGTTATCCCGTTATTCAAAAAGCAAATAGCTGCAGGAGGACCTGTCACAGTGACCCATCCTGATATTATTAGATATTTTATGACAATCAAGGAAGCTGTGAAGCTAGTCCTCCAAGCAGGATCTATGGCAGAGGGCGGCGAAATATTCGTCCTAGACATGGGGGATCCTGTCAAAATTGATGACTTAGCCAGACAACTTATTAGACTATCAGGCTACCAACCGGACATAGATATGCCAATAGTCTACACTGGCCTTAGACCAGGGGAGAAGCTCTTCGAAGAAAGACTCATGGATGAAGAAGCCCTAGTAGATACAAAGATAGAAGGCATATCAGTGGGAAGGCCACTAGAGTTTTCTAGAGAGGACTTTTTTGGCACATTAGATAAAATCATAAATCAAGAACACATAGATGAGCTTGACATAATAAGCACGATAAATGAATTGATAAGCACTTTTATAGGCAAGAAAGAGAGCAAGAACTGATGTTTGATAAAACAAAAAAATTAAAGAAATTAGAAAACAAAGTATGGCTCTCATCACCTACAATGCATGGTGACGAGCTAAAATACATGACAGAAGCCTTTGAGACAAATTGGATGAGCACAGTAGGTGAAAACATCAACAAGGTAGAAGAGGAAGTAGCAAAGATTGCTGGCTGTGACTATGCTGTTGGCCTTGCTAGTGGTACATCTACTCTTCATTTAGCTATCAAACTTGCTGGTGTAAAAAGAGGCGAGAGGGTATTTTGCTCTTCTATGACTTTTTCGGCAAGTGCAAATCCTATTTGCTATGAAGGGGCTATACCTGTATTTATCGATTCAGAATACGAAACATGGAATATGGATCCAAAAGCACTAGAAAAAGCTTTTGAAATATATCCTGATACAAAATATGTTATGCTTGTCCACCTATACGGTACTCCAGCAAAAATAGATGAAATAGTCGAAATTTGCAAGAAAAATAATGCTATCTTGATAGAAGATGCTGCAGAATCATTCGGAGCAACCTATAAGGGCAAACAAACAGGTACCTTTGGATCTTATAATGCTATATCCTTTAATGGCAACAAAATTATAACAGGATCTGCTGGAGGTATGCTACTTACAAACTCAAAAGAAGCAGCAGACAAGGCTAGAAAATGGTCAACCCAGTCTAGGGAAAATGCACCATGGTACCAACACGAAGAAGTCGGATATAATTACAGAATGAGCAATGTCATAGCTGGTGTAGTAAGAGGCCAACTTCCATATCTTTATGACCACATTAATCAAAAGAAAGAAATCTACAATAGGTATAAAGAAGGGTTAAAGAACCTTCCTATAAAGATGAATCCTTTTGTTGAAGACACAATGGAGCCAAACTACTGGCTATCATGCATGATAATAGATGAAGAAGCAATGTCAAAAGAGGTCAGAGGCGACATAGACTATCTATATAGACCAGAAAAGGGAAAATCTTCACCACATGAGATATTAGATGTCTTAGCAAGCATCAATGCAGAAGGTAGACCAATTTGGAAGCCGATGCATAAGCAACCTATTTTTAGAAACCATGATTTTATAAATAGATACGGCCTAGCGAACGCTATGACTAACG
>NZ_CALGYW010000129.1 GCF_937934665.1 uncultured Anaerococcus sp. | reverse complement strand
TTTCGCAGTGGTGTATGAATAAATATAATAATAAAACTTTGATATCCTCTAATAAACAGAGATTTAGGGCCTAAAAGTAGCGCAGCGCTTTGCGATTAATGGACATTTACAATATGAATCATCAATATTAAGATTAAAAAAATAATTTTTGCCCTTGCTTAGGCAGGGGCTTTTTTAAAAAAGGAAGGTATTTATGCAGCTTATAAAAAACAACAAATCATCCCTCATCCTCCTATTATCGATGGTTATTGGTGGATTTTTGGGAATAGGATTAGGTGATAAGGCAAGTATCTTAAAACCTATAGCAGATACATTTTTAAATTTATTATTTGTAAGCATTGTGCCAATGATTGGCCTATCTATTATATCATCAATTACTTCCATGCAGTCAGGTAAGACTCTTGGCAAAATCCTTGTTCTTATGTTTATTATATTTTTACTTACAGGACTGTTTGCTGGCGGTTTTATGATGGTTTTTACCAAGATTTTTGACCCTGCCAAGGGAACTAGTCTTACTTTCAAGGAAGCCTTTGACCCAGGTGAGGCCAAGCTTGATGTACTTGCTATGCTTACTGTTGATGACTTTTATAAACTCTTATCAAAAGAAAACCTCATGGCTATGATTGTTTTTTCAATTATAACGGGCCTTGCCCTTATAAGTGTGAAGGAACAGGCTAAGGGCCTTATAAGGCTAGTAGATGAGGGAATGATTCTTGTAAATAAGATTATTTTCTACATAATGAAGCTTGCTCCAATCGGTATTGGTGCCTACTTTGCTAGTATAACAGGAGAGCAGGGATCAAAATTATTTGGTCCCTTAGGCAGAACTATACTTATATTTTTTGCGGCAGGCTTTTTATACTTTTTTGTAGTTAATACCATCATGACCTTCCTAGCTCGTGGTAGGGAGGGGGTTAGGAGATTTTGGGCAAATGTTTGGCCGCCCTTTATAACAGCTTTTGCGACAAGCTCATCTGCAGCAGCCCTTCCTTTAAACCTTAAAGCAGGTGAAAAGATGGGAGTGAGGGAAGATATAAATAATATAGTCCTTCCCCTTGGTGCTAACCTCCACAAGGATGGGACTGTTATGATCCAGATTATAAAGATTAGCTTACTTTGTGGTATCCTTGATATAAATCTTAGTGGGGAAAGTATTATAATAGCAATCCTTGTTTCCTATATAGCAGCTACTGTCTGTGGAGCAGTGCCTGGAGGGGGTTATACAGCGGAAATCCTCCTTATTTCATCCTTTGGTTTTCCCAAGGCTACTATTCCTATAATGGTTTTAATCTCAACTGTCGTTGATTCTATAGCGACAGCTATAAACACAACTACAGATATATCAGCAGC
>NZ_CALGYW010000128.1 GCF_937934665.1 uncultured Anaerococcus sp. | reverse complement strand
TTGGTAACTGTTTGTAATATATTTGCGTTATTATACAACTACTCATATAAGTTTGTAATTGACTCCATCACTAGTGGATTAATAAGTCAGGCTTTTAAAAATTTTGTTTTTTTAGTTCTCTGTATGATAGGAGTTAATGTCTTTACTCTAATTGTTTATGATTATTTTTTAAAGATATTTCAGAAAAGAGTTGAGGCTGATGTCAGAAAAGATGTGCTCGAGAAAGTAGTATCTTTTGATTATGAAAAGTCGAAAAATATTAGTCAGGGTAATATAACTACTATGATAAGCGCTGATGCTAGTCAAATAGGGGAATATGTAAGTCTCTATTATTTTATGATAGTTGCAAATACTATAAGGTTTATAATAACCTATGCGATGCTTTTTACTTTAGATTCTTTTGTGGGATTTGTTGTTCTTTTTTCATTGCCCTTATATTATATTTCAACAAAGTTGACTTTAAAACCTATGAAAAGATTTGTTAAGGAAGGTTATGAATCTAGAGATACGGTTAATCAAAATTTTCTAGATGTTCTTAAAAACCTTATTTCCATAAAGTCCTACAATATTGAAGAGAGAATTAATGGACAAATTATTAAAAATAATGAAATACTTTACTCTAAAGAAAAAAGTCTCAATAAGTGGATGGCGATTTTTTATTTCTTAAGGAATTTTGTAACTTCTTTTATGCCAGTACTCATACTTGGAATATCCATAGTAAGAATTTCAAGAGGGGATATGACTCTGGGAAGCTTGGTGGCTATATTAGGATTTCTAGATGCGGTTTATCTACCTATGGATGAATTATTTCAATTTAAAGCTATGGATAACAATTTAGATCCTGTAAGAGACAGGATGGATAGTCTTTTCAATGAGGATAATACTTTCAGAAACCAAATAGTGAAGCAATCAAAAGATGTGGCAGTAGGTGTTTCTAATCTTAGTTATTATATTAACGGGAAAAATATATTGAAAGATATTAATTTTGAAATAGAGGAACCAGGCATATATAGATTGACGGGTGAAAATGGATCAGGTAAGTCTACATTGCTAAACGTAATTATGGGATTATACAATGATTTTGAAGGAAATGTAAGGATTAATTCTCCAGATAAAAAAATAACCTACATGAATCAATTTGATTACCTATTTGATACTGATCTAGATAATAATATAAGTTTGTTTAATAAATTTAAAATAGAAGAGTCATCATTTAATCTTATGAAAAGTTTACCAAAGGGTGAAGTTAAAAATTATTCAGGCGGGGAGAAAAGATTTGCTCTTTTTATTAGAGCAATCAATACTCAAGCAGATATATATTTACTAGATGAGCCATTTGAGGGAGTAGATAGTTTTAAAAAACTTCAAATGATTGATATCCTTAATAAATTAGCGAAAGAAAAAATCGTTATTATAGTATCTCATGACGATGATGATTTTAAAGACCTTGATTATCAAATTATAGAGATATAGGTCACATTATAATGTTGTTAAGTTTTAAAAATTTTATAACTTAAGTTAAAAAAATCGCCCCGAAGGACGATTTTTTTATTTTATTCACTTACCATAAGATGGTTATAAGCGCCAAGGGCTGCTGTAGCTCCTGTGCCAGCTGCTATTACGATTTGCTTAAATTTAACATCTGTAGCATCGCCGGCAGCGTAGATTCTTTCTATATTTGTAGATCCATCATTAGCTGTAATGATCTCTCCCATCTTATTTCTTTCTATACCAGAATTTTCTAGCCATTCGGTATTTGGAATTAGACCAACTTGGATAAAGCAACCAGCTATATCGATTTTATGTTCTTCTCCGCTAACTCTGTCGGTATACTCGAGGTTTTCCACCTTACCATCGCCGTAGAGACCTGTGGTTTGAGCATTTGTAATTACTGTTACATTGTCAAGTGAGTGGAGCTTCTTTTGAAGAATTTCATCTGCCTTAAGCTCTGGTAAAAACTCTAGGACTGTAACGTGTTTTACAATACCAGCAAGGTCTATTGCAGCTTCCACACCAGAGTTACCTCCACCGATTACAGCTACATTTTTACCCTTAAAGAGTGGGCCGTCGCAGTGGGTACAGTAGGCAACACCCTTGTTCCTAAATTCTGTTTCACCTGGGATACCAATTAGCCTCCATCTAGCTCCTGTAGCTATAATTGCAGTCTTAGCTGATAGTTTTGCCCTATTATCAAGTGTGATTTCAACAAGGTTATCAGATTTTGCTATATCTTCTGCAAGGACACCTGTCATAATATCTACATCTAAGGATGCAACCTGGTCAAGCATTTGAGCCATGAAGCTAGGGCCTTCTGTGTATTTAAAACCAGGTATGTTTTCTATAGCCAAAGTTTCATTTACCTGACCACCAAACTCGCTTGCAACTATACCTGTCTTAATTCCCTTCCTTGCTGCATAGATTGCTGCTGTAGATGCGGCAGGACCACCACCTACGATTAGGACATCAAAGATAGGCTTGTCTTTAAAATCATCCTTATCAATCTTGCTACCAAGCTTATCTAATAGGCTTATAATAGTTTGCTTGCCACCTTCGAAAAACTCGCCGTCTTTAAAGATTGCAGGCACTGCAAGGACGTCTCTAGACTCAGCCACTTCTTGGAACATACCACCTTCGATCATAGTGTGGTTAATAGCTGGATTTAGGATAGCCATAATATTTAGGGCTTGGACAACATCTGGACAGTTGTGGCAGGATAGGGAAACAATTGTTTCAAAATCACTCGCCCCAAGTTCTTTAATTCTTGACTTTGTAGACTCATCTACCTTTGGCTCAATGCCACCAGCTTGTAGCATGGCAAGGGCAAAGGATGCAAATTCGTGACCTAGTGGAAGACCTGCAAAAACGATCTGGCCATGGTCAAAGGCTCCCTTGATTTCAAAAGAAGGCTTAAGGGCTAGGTCTTTTTCGACAAGACTAATCTTATCGGAAAGAGCTGCTACCTCTTCTACAAATTCTTTAACTTTTTTTGAGTTTTCGTCATTATGAGCAGAAAGCCCAATAGTGACCTCTGTTTGTAAGAGGTCGAAATATTGGGCCAACTGGTTCTTTAGATTGTTATCTAACATATTAGATTTTACCAACTAGGTCAAGTCCTGGTGTAAGTGTTGCGTCAGCTTCGCTTTCCCATTTAGCTGGGCATGCTTCACCTGGGTGGGCTGCAACGTATTTTGCAGCCTTAACCTTGTTTATATTTACATTAGCTTTTCTGCCAATACCGTCAGCATTGATTTCGATAGTTTGGATAACATTGTCAGGATCGACAACAAGTGTTGCTCTGTGAGCCTTGCCTGAGTCGTCAAGTAGGCCAAGTGCTTCTGTAAGCTCTTTATTAGAATCGCCTATCATTGTATACTCGATTTTGCCAATAGCTTCTGAAGCATCGTGCCAAGCCTTGTGAACAAAGTGTGTATCTACAGACACTGAGTAAACTTCTGCGCCAAGCTCTTTAAGCTCTGTGTAAGCTTCTTGCATATCTTCAAGCTCTGTTGGGCAAACAAAGGTAAAGTCAGCTGGGTAGAAAAGTAAAACAGTGTAAGAACCCTTTAGGT
>NZ_CALGYW010000127.1 GCF_937934665.1 uncultured Anaerococcus sp. | reverse complement strand
GCCACCTTATCAGTTCAAATATCAGCGTAACCTGTGAAATGGTCATAGATATAATTGACGGCAGGATAGGTAGAAAGATGAACGATGAAATAGGCATAAACTTATTTGACTTTGAGTAAAATAAAATCAAAGGCCTTAGCAATTTTAAAAAGCTAAGGTCTTTTAATTTATATTTATTTTTCCTAAGTAGTCCATACTAAAATCTAAACTTATACCCTCTATTTCTTATATAAAAGAATATAATTTTAATTTAGATCTTAAAAAAGATCTATTTTACAATCTACAAAAGAAATCATCTAATATTTTTTAGTAAATGAAGTTTACCATCTTTCATCTCGTATTGGTAGTCTGCTTTTTTTGCAAGGTCTTTATCGTGACTTACAATTATTACGATTTTCCCTTCTTTTTTAGCAAGCCTATCGAATATCGAATAGATTTCTTCGGAATTTTTGTCATCAAGATTTCCAGTTGGCTCATCTGCTACAATTATCTTTGAATTAGAAGCTAATGCCCTTGCTATAGCGACTCTTTGCTTTTCTCCTCCAGATAATTTTTCGGGTAGTTTATCAAAGTGGATATCGTCAATTGCTACAGATGTCAATAATTCTTTTGCCTTATCTTTCGCCTCATTTTTATCGATTTTGTCAAGAAGCATTGGATACATTACATTTTCCAAAACTGTTCTTGTCGGAAAAAGCATATATGACTGGCTAATAGTCGACACAATATTTCTCCTATAATTCCTCAAATCTTCTACTTCTTTGCCGTTATAGGAAATTTTACCAGCCTTTGCCTTGGTAAATCCAGAAATTATATATAAAAGTGTAGACTTTCCTGCCCCAGATTCTCCTACTATTGATGACACAGTCCCCTCTAGAAAAATTGCAGATACGCCTCTCAAGATAATTTTATCTGATTTATTATATACATAATCAATATTCGATATTTCTAATTTATTCATCTAATCCTCCGTTTTCTGATATAGGATAAAAATATCTTTGTAAGTTACTAAAAATAAGCAAATAGCTATTACGATCAGGTTTACTAGCAAATTTATAACAATATCTCTCGGGGAAATATAAGCTAGTACATTTACAAAAATGAAACTTAAGCTGTTTATTAGAAGTATTAAAAATCCTAAACTTAAAAAATAAGATCCAAATACCATTCCTTCACTTTCTCCAAAAATTTTCCTAATAAGTATAGAATTATGCTCATCTCTAACCTTTAGAAATAGTACCAGCGATGAAAATATCACTAAGGCTATTTTTGTAATGAAAAGCAACTTCTCCTCGTCTTTAATTTTCTCTTCTAGAGGTTTTATAACATTATAAAAATCTTTGGCATTTGTTGGTGCAAGATATTTTTTCCCCAAAATTTTGTCGATTTTTTCCTTGATTCTTTCATAGTCATTGTTATATTTTGGGTTGATTTTAAAATGAAATCCTAGGTAAGATCCATAAGCTTCTTTGTAAAAACTATTTTTCATGAGATTATCATCAAACATAGTATTATTATTTACAATTACAGAATCTAAGGCAAGGACCGATTGTTCTAGATTTACAAAGTCTTTTACAAATAAATCCATGTATATGTCTTCTTTGCTTTCTATAGCCATTTTTAGTCTAAATTTATCAGATTTTTTAAGACCGTATTTTTTTGCAAAATCCTTAGATACTAAGGCTTCACCTTTTTTTGGCTTAGTATCTCCGTCATAGGATACGAAGTTTCTTTCAATTAGCTTACCAACATTATTTGATGCAAAAACATCTACTCCACCGTCTTCATTGGTATCGGTAGGTTTAACAATTTTTTCTATATCCATAAAGCCTTTGGCAAAGGCTCTGGTATAGATTTCTTGTATTTCTTCTTGCAAAAACATTGGATATAGATCATAATAATCTAACCTCACCTCTCCGCTAATACTTGTTGCTTCCTTTACTTGACCTTTGATTTCAGTATTTTCATAGATATACTTATACTCATTTTTATCTGATTTAATATTTTCATTTATCTTAGATAGTCCCAAAAATCCAAGCAAGATTAATATAGTATAAAGAATAAGATAAAGAGGTTTTCTTAAAAATGTTTTAATCATGATTTCATAAGCTCCACTATGTCTTTTTTCTCTAGTTTACCTATTCTTTTTTGGTTAATTATTAGTGCTAAAACTACGAATACCAGACCTGTAAGTAGTAAAATTACATAGTCAATATTATTAAAAATATAAGTCATATCATTTTTAGAAGATGATATGAATTTATCAGCAAATCCCAAAATTGTTCCAAAAGCTATTACAAAACCTATGCAAAGTGCAAAGATCAAAGATACCTTCAGACTTTGATTTATATGATTTTTATCCCCTGCAAATATCCTTCTTAGAACATATTCATTTTTATTTAAGGCAGTATTTACAAATACTAGAATAAATATGCCGACTACACCAATAGCAAATCCATATATAAGATTTTTTACCATGGATTTTTTTATAAGGTCGAAGGATGACTCAACCTTAGACCAATTATTGTCAGCAGACACTACACTATAGCCAGCTTCTTCGATTTTAGGTTTTAGTTTCTCTTCAAAGCTTCCTATATTATCCACGCCAATTTTTAGAGATAAATTGTGAGGAGTAACAAAACTTGTGTTTAATTCTTCTTTAAATTTTGGGATAAAAATATCGTTTAAAGAAAAAAGCATAGGACTATTTTCTATATTGAGATTTGAAAAATCATAAATACCTACTATTTCAAAAGGCTTAGCTTCTTCAAAATCGTACTTTCCTTCTTCTAAAGGATTTGGGAAAGCAGAAACATAACCGTTATCGTTCCTGTATATATTGTCCGATAATTCAATATCAACCTTATCTCCCATTTTATAATTGTGCTTTTTTGCTAAATCGGTAGATATCAAACATACATCTTTACCATAATCATCGTTATCTATCCACCTACCCTCAAGTAAAAACATATTTTCATTAGCCACAGGCAAGGCCATGTTCATATCAGAAACAAGTCTTAGAGTATAGAGGTCATCTTGATTCTCAATTTCATTTTTAAAAAAAGAAATAAAGTCCTCATCCAAATCTTTTTCATCTTCTAGGACACCCTTTGTATAAAAATATGTAAGTTTGTCTGGCTTATCTTCGGCTGCCATCAATTTTTCGCTAATTCTACTGACAAGAAGAGACTTTCTCATATAGCCAAGGCTTGTAGGCTCGGCAGCACCTATAAAAACATAAGACTCGCCATTATTAAGCTTAATTCGAGAATCCTTCCCCATATAAATAGACACGCTAACACTTTCGCCTTCCCTAAGCCAACTATCCTTGGCCGCTATTATTTTATCTATTGTGACAATAGCATTTATACCTTCTGCAGGGCCGACGTCTTGCCTGTCTGTTACTTCCTCAATATCTCCCTTAAATATCGCTATGGCATTAGATGGCATACCACCAAAGATTATATTTGCATTATTAATTCCATCAATCCTACCAGCCATAGTATCTCTAATCTCCACCTTATCAACAGAATCAGACTTATTAATCTCATCAAGCAAATCCTTGTCTATATCTTTATACTCCAAAGTTTTCCCATCCATACCAGGGTTTGCCATAACTATTGTGGAAATTTGAGCATAATTATCCTTCATCCCAACCAAATTATTCCTAGAAGTAAGGAAATTAAAAACCATAAGCAAAAAGGAAAATAAAATGATAGTAGAAATAATAAGCATTATAATAAATTTCCACGGCTTTCGTAAAACCAACTTCAATTCATCTTTAAAATCCATATCCCCTCTCTTTTTTGTCTTATTATTGTTAGAGCTATTCTGTCAATTGAGTAGAAATCATAATAATCTTCTAATTTTATATCTACTGATAAATATTTACAAAGTATTAGATACAATTCAAATAAATCATTACCAGACAACCCTATACTAGAACAAGTTAGTGGTAATTTAATATCATCCATTGTTAATACTTTACCATATCTACTAGTGAAACCATTAATTATTATCAAAATTTCTTCTATATAATATTTATAGTATATATTTAAATCATCCATTTCCAATTCCTAAATTAATTATTCATAGAAATACAGGTGTGGTTTGTTTACATTATAGTGCAGGTATAAGGTCTACCTTCTGTATGGAGTTATAACTCCAGATTCACCAGCGCTTCTATCTATCAAAGATTTTATTTTATATCCACTTTTAGCCCAATCAGATACTGCATACGCTGTTATTGGATAACCTAAAAAATCACAGTAACAATTGTTATATTTTTCGCATGAAGGACACCCTGGGCAATATGATTTTTGAAGATCTACAATATTTAAATTTCTTATATCATCCATAATTTTTCCTTTATATATTTTTATTATATTCCTAAAACTAGCACATATACTAACCACACCAGTATTACTACCATATTATTTGAATAAACAATCTATTTCGTTATATAAATTAATATTTTTATCAACTTGCTC
>NZ_CALGYW010000126.1 GCF_937934665.1 uncultured Anaerococcus sp. | reverse complement strand
TCCCTCAGGCACTCGCAAGTCTAAAATCTGGGACAGATGCCATGGTTTTTGTAACAGACAATGTAGTTGTAAATGCTATGCCGGTTATAGCAAAGACTTTGAAAGATGATAAAATTCCAAGTCTCGCCTTTGATGAAGGTTCTGTAGAAAATGGAGCCCTAATTGCAGAAGGGGTTAATTATAGAAATATTGGAAAAAGAGCAGGTGAGATGGCAGCAGATATCCTTAAGGAAAATAAGGATTTAAAAGAGATTCCTTTTGAAGATGCCAAGGACCTAGAAATGCTTGTAAATAAGGAAACAGCAGAGATTATAGGTCTCGATTTAGAAAAAGATTCTCTTAAAGATTCAAAAATAATGGAAAATAAGGAAGGAAAGTAAAATGACAGTTTTAATGAACATAATGGCCTCATCTATTGAAATAGGCCTGATATTCGGAGTCTTATCCATGGGCTATATGCTCTCCTACAAAATTTTGGAATACTATGATTTGACCCTTGAAGGATCCTATCCGCTTGGAGCATTTTTGACAGCGGCGGTAATTACAAGTGGACTTAATCCATACTTGGGATTAGTATTCTCTCTTTTGGGAGGAGCTGTGGCAGGTTCTATCACATATTTTCTCTACAAAAAAGTGAAAGTCGAGCCGCTATTAACAGGTATACTGACCCTTACAATCCTATATTCGGTAAACCTTAAAATCAAGGGCGTTTCAAACATACCAGTTGCCCAATACCCATCTATTTTTGGAAACCTTCCTAAGTGGATAATCCTAATTGCTTTTGTTATTATTATTAAATTATTAATTGATTATTTCTTAAGGAGCGAAAAGGGATATCTTTTGAAGGTCACAGGCAATAACAGAAAACTTGTAAAAGCCCTTGGCAAAGACCCAGATAAATTTGTTTTCTTAGGTCTTGTTGTATCAAATGCCCTAATAGGCCTAGCTGGTGGTCTTATGACTAATTACCAAGGCTTTGCCGACATCGGCATGGGTACAACTATGATTGTAACAGGCCTTGCATCAATCATTATTGGAGATACTATTGGCAAAAACTCGAGCAAACTTAGAGATACAACAAGGGCAATAATCGGTGCTATCGTCTATAGGATAATATCAGGCTTTGCAATCTTCTTTGGCCTAAATCCAAACGACCTTAAGCTAATTACAGCCCTAATTGTGATAGCTTTTATTGCATATAACAACTACCTAAGCAAAAAACAAGTAAAAAGGATGGTAAAAAATGTTAGAAATTAAAAATATATCCAAATCTTTTAACATCGGAACTCCTGAGCAAGTAACAATCTTTGACAATTTCTCCCTAAAAATAGATGAGGGAGTAGCGACAACCATAATAGGTCCAAATGGCTGTGGTAAGTCAACACTTATGAATATAATCTCCGGAAGTCTAGAAGTCGATAGTGGAAATATCTTAATCGACGGTGAAGATGTGACAAACTTATCTGAAGAAAAAAGAGCCGCTGTAATCGGCAAGGTAAACCAGGATCCAAAAGACGGGGTTGCGACAAATCTTGATATCTTCGAAAATATGGCCCTAGCCCTAAAAAAGGGGGAGAAATTTTCTTTAAAAAATCTACAAAAAAATGCAGATGAAGAAGAGATTATAAAAAGGCTTAAGTCCCTAAATCTAGGCCTAGAAAATAAACTTCATACCAAAACAGGGCTCCTATCAGGAGGGCAAAGGCAATCCCTATCACTTCTTATGGCTACAGCCAAAAGACCAAAGCTTCTTTTGCTTGACGAACATACAGCAGCCCTAGATCCTAAAACCAGCCGTAATATTATGGATAAAACGAGGTCTCTAATCGATACAGAAAAGATAACCACCCTTCTAATTTCCCATAACTTAAGAGATGTGGTCAGATATTCTGATAGGATTATCATGCTAAATAATGGGAAAATAGCTATTGATGTAAGGGCGAAAGATATAACAGAGCCTGAACTAATCAAAAAATACAAGGAAGAGCTTGGTGAATACGAGGACTAACTTGTAATACACAGTAGTGATTTATATGTAAAATTAAATTGTAAATGAGACTAAAAATC
>NZ_CALGYW010000125.1 GCF_937934665.1 uncultured Anaerococcus sp. | reverse complement strand
CGAAGAAGATCCAATAGATCCAGAAAAGCCAGGAGAAGAAGATCCTGAAGAACCAAGCACACCTGATAAACCAGAAAAACCTGAAGACCCAGGTACACCAGGTGAAAGACCAGAAATTCCTGGAAGACCTGAGACTCCAGAAAATTCAGCACAAGCTGAGATTGAAAAGAATGTAGCTAAAAAATCTACAAATCCAAAAACAGGTATAGGCTCAGTTGCTACAATATTCACAAGCATGGGAATCTCAATAGCAGGACTTATGGCAACAACAAAAAAGAAAAAAGAAGATGAATAAAATCTTCTAAAAGAAAAAATAGGTAGAGCGAAATGCTCTCCTATTTTTTTAATGGGATATTTTTGGGAAATGACTTATGATAAAGAGAATAACGCTGCATTTACGAAAATCCTTGATGTAAAAAACTATAGAGATCTCTCACTATGTTCGAGGAGAGGTTTTGTGGCCCAAGGTGGTTTAAGAAGTCTAAATAAGCATATTTTCAATTAGAGATGTTTGTTAAAGCCTTTACTCTTAACTTCCTCTCCTGTCGACCTTGCTCGAGATCAAGTGTATTTTATCTGATTTTCTAAAGTTTAGATAATTGCTATCTATGACTATATGCTTAAACTTTGAAATATAGCGCGGATTATAATAGACTCGTTTCGAGCGGAGTCGAGAAGCTTCTAGCTTTGTTTATAAAATCAATATGGTAAAGGCGTCTATACAGTCTTCTAGAGATCTAAAATTTATATTTACTTTAACTAAAAAAGCTAGTTTGATATGGTAAATCATTTTTTATACCATTTAAAACTAGCTTTTATTCACAAAATTATTTACTTACAAGGTCTACTAATAAATCAAAAAGTGACTTAATCGCTTTTTCGTGGGTTCTTTCGTAACCGTGGCTTGCTGCTACACCGCATCCTACTAGGGCGTGTCTGTAGTCATAGTCGCTTGAGACTGCAGCTGAGGCGTCTGAGCCGTAGAATGGGTAGATATCTAGGCCGTAGTCGAGCTCTAGTTTTTTGGCTATAGCTACTAGGTCGTTTGTCAGGTCATAGTTGTATGGGCCTGATGAGTCTTTGGCGCAAATTGATAGTTTTAGTTCATCACAAGTAAGGTCATCGTGGACTACTCCCATATCTACTGCCACCATATCGGATATTCCCTTTGGATGGCCTGCGCTTGCTCCGTGGCCTACTTCTTCATAGATGGTAAACATCATGTAGAGTGGACGGTTTATCTCTATATTTTTATCCTTAATTTCCTTAGCTAGGGCAAGAAGTATTCCTGCGCTTGCCTTATCATCTAGGTGGCGGCTTTTTACAAAACCATTGTCTATCCTAAATCTAGGGTCTAGGGAAATAAAGTCACCGTTTGAGATGCCAAGTGCTTCTGTTTCTTCCTTGGAGTGGGTTATGGCGTCAATTACAACTTCCATGGTTTCGTCATTTCTCTTAGCTTCTCTTGGGGCATCTGATCCGTGAACTGCGGGATTGTTTAGTCTTACAACTCCTGTGTATTCCTTACCAGATCTGGTGTGGATTTTGACATTTTCAAATTCTACAAAGTTAAGTGGAAAACCACCGAGAGTTGTAACTCTGAGTGCTCCATTTGCCTTAATTGATCTTACCATGAGCCCTAGGGTGTCAACGTGGGCTGAAAGCAAAAGGCCGTCATTGCCTTCTTTTTCATTTATAGGTACTATTACATTGCCCTTGTTGTTTTGATAAGGTTTATAGCCTAGGTTAGTAAATTCGTCCATTAAATATTTTTCAGTAAGTTTAGTAAAACCAGTTGGTGATGGGGTATTTACGAGGTTTTTTATATAGTTAGTTATTGTAGAAATTTCCATTTTTTTCTCCCTTTCTTATAGTATAATATCAATAATCATATTATATTATAAGTAGGAAATTAATAAAGGAATGAGAAAATGAAAAAGTATATTTTTAAGGAAAAATTTTTCAAAATAACAGATAAATATTGGATAAAGGATGAAAAGGGCGAGGATGTCTTTTATCTTGACCAAGATTTTACTTTTATGGGTTATAAAGCGGCCGTATTTAGTCCTGATAAAAAGAGGCTTTTTACAATCAATAAAAAGATTATTTCCCTTTTACCAAAGTTTTTTGTAGACTTTGAAGATGGGTCTAAGATGGTTATAAATAAGAGATTTACCCTACTTAGAAAGTTTATTGATGTGGATACAGATTTTGGACGAATCAATCTTAAGGGATCTATTTGGGATTATAATTTTCTTATAAGCCTTGATGGTAAAAAGATTGGGGAGGTAAATAGGAAGTTTATAACACTCACCGATCACTATGTTTTATCTGTATTTGATGAAAATTACACCCTTGCTATGATTGCCCTTGTGATTTGCCTAAATAAAATCCATGACGATGAAGAAAGCGCAGCAAATGCTGGAGGAGGAAACTAAGGTGGTACAATTAATATTTATCCTAGCAGGACTATTTGCCCTGGCGGGACTTTATAATCTTTACCTATTTGGACAAATTAAGGAAAGAGTCAAATTTACAACTACAGATATTGCAGTTATTGGTATGATAGTAGTTATGTATATAATCTATAATTGGGTCTTTAAGCCATATATAATAAATGTCCTAGCCATTTCCCTTGCTATGATATTTTGGAACTATACAGCAACAATTGCTAGGGGTTTTAGTGAGGAATATGTCTTTACTAACAAACTAAATCCCTTTATCAATAAAAAAGTGCCTTTGGATGAAATAAAATCTGTGACCCTATCAAGGGCCAACAAAAATCTCTTGCTAATGGTGTATTTTAAAACCGCCAACAGCCAGGATAATATGAACTTTGCCTTTGCCAAGGAAAAGGACCTGGTAAGGCTACTTAAAAATCAACGAGTGAATGTGATAAACTAGGGAAAGTGTTGAAAAAAATGGACTTAGTGGGTATACTAATAGTAACCATGATAGTCGTAATAAAAGCATGGTCCTAACCAAAAAAAGACGAGCAGGCAGGCTCGTCTTTTTCAGTGTAAAAAAAACCTCCCAGTTAAGGGAGGTCAGGTTGTTTACAAATTAAACTATTTGATTGTTTCATCAATTAAAAAACAAAGAATAGCCTTACAAACCCAAATTTATGAGATTCCTCGTCGAAGCCTAAAGGCTTCTCTGTCGGAATGGCGTATGTCTATATATTTTGTCTACACTCTGACCTCCCAGCCAAGGGAGGTTAAAATTTTATTTATACATGTCTAGTTTTTCTAAAAGCTCACCAATTTCATCAACGATTTGTCCGATAAAGTCGATTGCATCTTCTATTGGTTTTGTAGTTGTCATGTCTACTCCGGCTTCTTTGGCAAGTTCAATTGGTCCCATAGATCCGCCTAGTTTTAGGACTTCGAGCCATTTTTCTCTATCTTCATCTGTGCCGTGGACTATTTTTTCTGAGATGGCTGTACCTATGGTAAGGCCTGCTTGGTAGGTGAAGGAGTATAGACCCATGTAGTAGTGAGGTTGTCTCATCCAAGTAAGCTCTGCACCTTCGTTTAATACTACAGCATCTCCCCAGAATTCTTCTAGTTTTTCTTTAAAGATTGTGTTAAAGTCCTCTGCTGTTAAGCTTTCTCCATTTTCTACACGTCTATAGACTTCTCTTTGGAAGGCTGCTTCGAGGTAGTGGGTTACGAAGTTGTGGTAGTAAGTTTTGCCTATCATGGTAGATAAGACCCAAAGTCTTTCCCTATCGTCTTTAGCGTTTTTAAGGAGGTATCTTTCCATGGTGATTTCATTGGCTGTGGAAGGAGACTCCACAAAGTACATAGACATGTCGCAAGATAGGGCGTTTTGGTTGGCATTTGATAAGATGCCTTGGCCTGCGTGACCTAGCTCATGGGCAAGAGTCATAACCTGGCTCATGGAATTATTGTAGGTGGTCATGATAAATGGGTGGGATGGGTAAGGAGAAGCGCAGAAGGCACCTGTTCTCTTGCCTATATTTTGTGAATAATCTATCCACCTATCATCGAAGGCTTTTTTCATGTAGCTGATGTATTCTTCGCCAAGTGGAGAAAGTCCGTCAACTATATAGTTTTTTGCCTCTTCTATTGATACCTTTGGCTCGTATTCTGGATCTATGGCAAGTTTTAAATCTGCATAGGTCATCTCATCTAGGCCGTAGTGGTTTTTGATAATTTTTGCATATTTTCTCATAATTGGGGCAAGCTTTTCCATAATTATGTCAATATGGTTTTCGTAAATATCAAAGTCTACGTCTTGACGGGCTAATAGATAGTGAAATACTGATTCATAGCCACGGATATCTGCTAATATCTTTTCGTTTTGGATAAGGTTGTTATAGACAGAGGCGTCTGCGTTTTGGTAGGCAGCAAGGACCTTGTGGTAGTCAGCAAAAGCCTTGCGTCTTAATTCTGTATCAGTTTCGCCTTCTAGGTATTCTTCGAAAGTGTTGTGGTTTAGGGTAACTTCCTCGTCCTTGTGCTCGATATTTTGGAAACTCATGTCCCCATATCTCATATCATTATAATTTGTATATGGAGCATCAAAGGTTGGAGAAAGGGCAGCAAGGACTGCTTCTGTCTTTTCATCTAAGAGATATTTGGCCCTATCCTTTACCCTTTTTAGGTAATAGGCGTATTCTGGGTAGTTTTTTATTGTCTCATCTAATATTTTTTCGTCAACCTTGACTAAAGCTGAGTCATAGAAGGAAAGTTTGGCAAAAATCTTAGAAACTTCGCTTCCAAACTTAGCATCTCTTTTGGCCATATGCTCATCTGTGGCATCTGTTTCCTTAGAAATACCAGAAAAAGTGCCAAGCCCATCAGTTAAAGAAATTATATCTGAATAAGCTTCTAGAGATTTATAAACATCATCGCTAGTTTCGATTTTCGAGTATTTTTCTCTAAAATCAGAAGCCTTTCTGGCTAGTTTTTCAAGATCGGCATAAAAATCATCATCAGAAGCATAAAGGTCTTCAATAGCCCAGGTTTCTTTTGGATCAACTTCATTTCTTTTTTTCATAGATTATCTCCTATTCTTAAATAAACGTTTAACTATTTATTATTATATCACTTTGTAGCCTTAGTAAAAGATTATCAGCGTGAAATTAAGAGTATAATGTAATAAATGATTTAAATTGGGAGGATTTTATGCAAAAAAGAATAGAAAATTTTGCCAAGCTTGCTGTTGAGTTTGGTGTTAATGTACGAAAAGATGAAGATGTTTTGATTACTTCACCTGTGGAGTCGCCTGAGCTTGCTCGTCTGATGACCAAGGCAGCTTACGAAAAAGGGGCTCGTAAGGTGTCTATAAATTGGGTTGATGATACTCTTACTAGACTTGCTTATGAATATGAAAGTCAAGAGACACTTAACGAAGTGCCTGACTGGGTTGTGGAGAAAAACCGCTACCAAATAGCTGAGAAGAGGTCTAATAGGATTTCTATTGTTTCTGATGATCCGGACCTACTTAAGGGACTTGATGAGACAAAGATTTCTGAGGCTGTTAAGGCTAGATCTTTAAAGATGAAAGACTTTGTAAAATATACCATGAATGACATCGTGTCCTGGCTTGTAATCTCTGTGCCATCTATTAAATGGGCAGAAAAAGTATTTCCTGACCTTAAGGGTGAGGCTGCTTGTGATAAGCTTTGGGAAGTTATCCTTGATGTTTGCAGGGTTAGCGAATCTTGGGAAGAAACTAAGAAGAATTGGGAAGATCATATAAAAACCCTTGATGATAAGGCAGAGTTTTTAAACAGTCACCAGTTTGACTATGTTCATTACAAGTCAGCAAATGGTACAGATCTTAAGGCAAAATTACCAAAAGACCATATCTGGATGTCCGCTGGTTCTAAAAACGAAAAAGGCGACAGATTTATTCCAAATATGCCAACAGAAGAAGTTTTCACAGCTCCTCAATATGACGGGGTAGATGGTAGACTTGTGGCTACTAAACCTCTTGTTTATAATGGTGTAGTTATAAACCACTTTGAATTTACCTTCAAAGATGGCAAGGTAGTAGATTTTGATGCCAAGGAAGGAAAAGATACCCTAAAGAAGATGTTAGAAAGTGACCAAGGCTCAAAGAACCTAGGTGAAATTGCCCTAGTGCCTTATGATAGCCCAATTTCAAACTCAAACATCCTATTTTACAATACCCTCTTTGACGAAAATGCTTCCTGTCACTTTGCCCTAGGTAAGGCTTATCCAACCTGTGTCAAAGGCGGAGCAGACCTTGACGATAGTGAAGTTAAGTCAGTAGGTCTAAATGACTCCCTAATCCACGAAGATTTCATGGTAGGAGATAAGGACCTAGAAATCATAGGTTATAAGGATGAAAAAGCTTATCCTATCTTTAAAGATGGTAACTGGGCTTTTTAAGAAAAATTAAAGGAAAAATGGGGACCTTCGGGTCCTATTTTTTATGGCCCATTCTATCTATGAAAACGATTAGTTAAAAATATAACGATGTTTAAATTATAAGCTTAATTTAATTGAAATTGTTTTCATAAAATGATATCGTGAACATAAGAAGATAGTAAATAAAAAGTAAATCTTTTGAAGGAAGGAGGGTTTATGAGTTTTTGTTTAAAGAAAGATCAGGATAAGTACCAAGAGTTTTTGGATTTCTTAGAAGATAATAAAGATAAAAAAGGTGCTATCATGCCGATTTACAAAAGGCCCAGGAGATTTTTTCCTATATACCAGAGGAAATAGTCGACCTTATGGCCCTAAGGATGGGAGTTCACTCTTCTGAAATCTACGGTGTAGCAAGTTTTTATTCTCAGTTTTCTTTTATACCCAAGGGAAAACATGAGATTTGTGTTTGCCTGGGTACAGCTTGCTATGTCAAAGGATCTGATAAGGTTTTAGCTAGTCTTGAAGAAAAGCTTGGTATAAGGGTAGGAGAAACTACAGCTGATGGCAAGATAAGTCTTGCAGAAGCTAGGTGTATTGGTGAATGCGGGATTGCACCTGTGGTAAGCATTGACTCATCTAGAAATATTGGCAATACCAATAAAAATATGGTTGATGATATAATCAAGGAAGCTATGGAGGAAAGAGATGAAATCGAAGCTTGAAAGTATAAAAAAAGAAGGCTTTGATAAGCTATTAGCAAGGCTTGATCCGGATAAATATATAATGGAAGGCAATCATATTAGGCTTAAGGGAGATTTTTATAAAAATCAAACTAGGCTAGTTTTAAGAAATTGCGGCATAATTGACCCAGCATCGATAGAAGAATACATAGGACGCGATGGGTGCTTTGCCCTAGAAAAAGCTATTTTTGAAATGTCTAGGGAAGAGATAATAAAGGTTGTTACAAACTCTGGCCTAAGAGGCAGGGGCGGGGCTGGTTTTCCTGCAGGAATAAAGTGGGAGACTGCTTACAAACAAGATACAGATACTAAATACATAATATGCAATGCTGATGAGGGCGATCCAGGTGCCTTCATGGATAGGTCAGTTTTAGAAAATGACCCCCACGCAGTCCTTGAAGCTATGGCAATTTGTGCAAGAGCTGTAGGGGCAAATCAAGGCTTTATCTATGTTAGGGCAGAATATCCTAAGGCAGTTAAGGCCCTTCGTAAAGCTATAAAAGATGCCAAAGAGCATAAATTCCTAGGAGAAAATATCATGGGTTCTGACTTTTCCTTTGATATAGACCTAAGACTTGGAGCTGGTGCCTTTGTTTGTGGAGAAGGTACAGCCCTTATGGAATCAATCGAGGGCAAACGTGGCATGCCAAGAAATAAGGAATTTAGAACTACAGTTAAAGGTCTTTGGGGCAAACCTACGGTTATAAATAACGTAGAAACTTTTGCTAACGTGGCTCAAATCATCTTAAAGGGTGCGGACTATTTTAGAGCTTATGGAACAGAAAAATCACCAGGAACCAAGGTTTTTGCCCTAGTTGGTAAGGTTAAAAACTCTGGCCTTGTGGAAGTGCCTATGGGTACCTCTATTAATACCATTGTCTACGACATAGGTTGTGGAATCCAAAATGATAAAAAAGCCAAGGCTGTCCAAACTGGTGGGCCATCAGGTGGCTGTATACCAAAATCACTTTTTGATACCGGTTGTGATTTCGAATCTCTTAAGCAAATCGGATCAATCATGGGTTCTGGTGGTATGGTTGTCATGGACGAAGACGATTGCATGGTAGATATGGCAAGGTTTTTCCTAGAATTTTCTGTGGATGAATCTTGTGGTAAGTGCACACCTTGTAGGATAGGAAACAAAAGACTCCTTGAAATGCTTGACCTAATTGTATCTGGCAAGGCTAATGAGGAGACCTTATATAAATTAAAAGAACTTTCTGAAATTGTTTCTGAAACCAGTCTTTGTGGCCTGGGTAAAGCCTCACCAAATCCAGTTCTATCAACCATGAACTATTTTTATGATGAATACCTAGCCCATGTAGGTGATAATAAGACCTGTCCTGCTAAAAGGTGTAAAGATCTCTTAGATTACACTATTACAGATAAGTGCATAGGTTGCACCAAGTGTGCCAAGAATTGTCCAGTAGGAGCTATCTATGGCAAGGCCAGGGAGGTTCACTTCATAAAGCAAGATGTTTGCATAAAATGCGGCACTTGCATGGAAAATTGCCCGGTTGACGCCATAGTTTTAGGCTAGGAGGAGAGATGATTAAGTTAAAAATAAATGATATGGAAATAGAAGTAAGGGAGAAAACTACAATTTTAACAGCTGCTAAAGCTTTAAATATAAAAATTCCTACCCTTTGCCATATGGACTTATCTGGTATAAATTTTGTAAACAAACTCGCATCTTGTAGGGTTTGTCTAGTGGAAGATATAAAAAAAGGTAAGTTAGTCCCAGCTTGCGCTACCTTTGTTAAGGATGGAATGGAAATAAGGACGGATAGTCAAAGGGTAATCAGGGCAAGAAGGGCTGTAGTTGAACTAATCCTATCAGACCATCCAACAGACTGCCTTAAGTGTGCAAAAAACTTAGATTGCCAGCTTCAAAAGCTAGCAGCTGACCTAAATATTAGGGAGATAAAATACCCAGGAGAAAAGAGAAACCTACCTATAGACAATTCTTCCTACTCTCTTGTAAGAGATCCAAATAAGTGCATCCTCTGCAGGCGCTGCGAGAATATGTGTAACGAAGTGCAAACTGTGGGTGCTCTTGCTGAAATTGGCCGTGGTTTTATGACCCATGTAGGTTCGACCTTCAACAGACCAATGTTTGATACAACCTGCACCTTCTGCGGACAGTGCTTGGCAGTGTGTCCAACAGGAGCTCTGACAGAAAAATCAAATGTATCAGAAGTTTGGAAAATCCTACATAGGCAAGACCATGATGACCTGGTAATAGTCCAAGTAGCTCCAGCTGTAAGGGTAGCTCTTGGTGAAGAATTTAATCTAGAACCAGGTTCTCTAGTTACAGGACAGATGGTAACAGCCCTTAGAAATTTAGGTTTTGACAGGGTTTTTGATACAAACTTTGCAGCAGACTTAACAATTATGGAAGAAGCCCATGAATTTATCGAAAGACTAGATGAAAATAGGCCAATCCTTACTTCCTGTTGTCCAGGTTGGGTAAACTTCATGGAACATCAATTTTCTGACCTCATGGATATACCATCAAGTTGCAAGTCACCACATGAGATGTTTGGGGCCATAGCCAAGTCCTATTATGCAGAAAAAATTGGTATGGATCCTGCAAAGATAAAGGTAGTGTCAGTCATGCCTTGCATAGCAAAAAAATATGAGGCAAAAAGGGATGAACTAAATAACGAAGGCATCTCCGATGTAGATATAGTAATTACAACCAGGGAACTTGCTTCCATGATAAAAGAAGCAGGTCTTGACCTAGCCAACCTAGAAAAATCCGACTTTGATGATCCTATGGGAGAATCAAGTGGCGGTGGAACAATTTTTGGTGCAAGTGGCGGGGTAATAGAAGCTACAATCAGGACTGCCTACGACACCCTTACAGGAGAAAGCCTTGAAAAGGTAGAATATGAGGAACTTAGAGGGCTAAGAGGAGTTAAAAAAGCAAGAATAAATATTAATGGGAAAGATATCCATATAGGAGTTGTAAACGGTCTAGGTAATACCAGGAGAATCTTAGAAAAAATCCGCTCAGGTGAAGAAAAATTTGATGCCATAGAAGTAATGGCATGCCCAGGTGGTTGTATAGGTGGAGGAGGCCAGCCTTATCACAAGGGAGACCTTAGTATCTTAAAGAAAAGGGCAGACGGACTTTATTCGATAGATGAAAAGAAAACTTTTAGAAAATCTTACGAAAACCCATCAATCAAAAAACTCTACGAGGAATATTTGGGAGAAGTAGGTAGTAAGCGTGCCCACGAACTCCTCCACACTTCCTACAAGGCAAGGCCAAAATATTAAAATAGAGAAGACTTGTCATAATTTATGGTAAAATTTACCGAGGTAATTATGACGAGCAAAATAATCCTATAAATTTTCTTAATAAGAATTACAAAGTTAGGGCGAGCATTGGCTTGCCCTTTTGTAATACAATTAAGTTGATAGGACCTATGAGTCGATAGATGTAATAAAAGATAAGATAAAGAGATGCAATCAATTCGCAAATATTTCCTAAAAGTCTTGACAAACTACGACTGTTAATATACACTATATACAGATGGAGGATATATGGACATAAAAATAAATTACTCGAGTAAGGATCCGATATATTTACAAATCAAAAATCAGATTAGAGATGCAATCTTAGATGACAAGCTAGATATAGATAAGCCCCTGCCTTCTATAA
>NZ_CALGYW010000124.1 GCF_937934665.1 uncultured Anaerococcus sp. | reverse complement strand
TTATGCCTAAAAGCTTAAAAATCCCTATTTTATCCATATTGACTAAGGGATGATCTACAGAAATTAACATTAAAGCTAACCAAAAAACAATTATAGCTACTGATGCAAATATTGACGTATTGTTAATATATGTATATCCACTTCCATATTTTTTCTCAGTTAAATCATTTTTACTAGTAGAAAGAAAATGCGATAGCTCATCTAAAAATCCTTCTTTATCATAATCAGCATTTGATACAATCGTATATTCACCATTTATAGATTCTCCAGTTAAATCATAATAGCTTTTCATATCAACTAGCATAAGTTTTCCTATATTCATGAATACAGGAAGATTTTTAGGAAGACCATCTTTATCAAAATAACCTCCAAATCTATCGTAGGGAAAAGTATCTTCATTTATCATTAATAGTTTGTTATAATTATCTGTAACAGTCGTTTTAACAATTGATACCTTATATTTCTCTGATAAATCGTTAAACTTATCGAGTAACTTTGAACTTTCGATAGATTCTCCTCTTAAATATATTTTGTCTTGACTAATTTCATCTTCCATATGCCTCAGTCTATAGTACTCGTCTTCAGTAAAAATACTTATACATAGGATACTGATACACGTAATTATTATAATGAGAATTAATTTACTAATTTTTTTCATAACATTCTCCTGAAGTAATAGGACTCTGCGTACACAGAGTCCTATTAAATTCCATCTATCAATCGAATCCGTAATAATATTCTAGACCAGTTGGTGGTACTTTAACATACTTTGCGTTTGACCAATCACCTGCTAGCGCAGTGTCTCTATCGATATTATCCTTTGTTTTTTTAGGATTAACAACGCTTGAGTGATGATTATATGAAGAATGAAAATAATCAGAATATCCAAATCCAACACTTTTGCCATATTTCCATATTCCATTAGAAACATATTCTGTTACAGCAAGAGCAACCGTATTAGCAAATAACATGAACAACAGAATACTTATAACAGGTATCTTCCTTGCTTTTTTCATATAAGACTTCTTTCTATATTTCTTATTTATATAAGCAAGTATCATCTTTCAACTCCATTATACCAAAGCACTATTTTTTTTGCGAACATTTTCCCGGATTAAATATAAAACTTCAAAAAATGAAGTTCTATATATTTTCTAAATCTAAAACTTTTTTATTTTTGATTAAATAATCAAGTCCAGATATAACTGTCAAAATTACTGCTATATAAAATACGTATATACCAAATTTATTAAGGGCATCATTATGAAGGAGGAGTAAAACTAGGGATATCATCTGACTTGTTGTTTTTGCCTTACCCCACATAGATGCTGCAATAGTGATGCCCATATCAGCTGCTAGAGTCCTAAAACCTGTTATTATCAATTCTCTTGCAATTATAATAATAACTGCCCAAGCAGGTATTGTGCCCGCTTCCACAAGAACTATAAAGGCTGCCATCGTAAGAACCTTATCTACAAGAGGATCTACAAACTTACCGAAGTTAGTAATTAAATTCCTACTTCTTGCAAGGTGGCCATCTACAGCATCAGTTAGGGATGCAATCATAAATAAGATTGCCGCTATATTATGGGACGTACCATAATGATAAAAAACTCCTACAAAAATTGGAATTAAGATAAGTCTTATCATTGTAACTTTATTTGCGATATTCATTTCTTTCTCCTATTAATCATCAAAATATGTCCTATCAACAAGTACCTTACGTGGTTTGCTTCCCTCGTATCCGCCTACTATACCCTTTTGCTCTAGCTGATCTATAATCCTTCCAGCTCTTGCATAGCCTATCTTAAGTTTTCTCTGAAGCATGGATACTGAGGCTGTCTGGTCTGCAACTATGACCTTTATCGCTTCATTTATTAGTTCATCCTCATCTTCAAGGTCTGTTGTGATATTTTCTTCTACCTTTTCGATTGCTTCTTCATTATAATTTGTCTCACTACTATCTTTTATATATTCTACTACACTTAGGACCTCTTCGTCAGATACAAAGGCTCCTTGGATCCTTACTGGCTTCATAGAATCTGAGGAAGCATAAAGCATATCTCCCTTGCCTAGAAGTTTTTCTGCCCCTTGCATATCAAGGATGGTCCTTGAATCAATTTGGCTTGTAACAGCAAAGGAAATCCTTGATGGGATATTTGCCTTGATTGTACCTGTGATTACATCTACTGTTGGTCTTTGGGTTGCGATAATTAAGTGGATTCCACAAGCTCTTGATTTTTGAGCTAGCCTTGTAATATAGTCTTCTACTTCGCTCGCTGCAGTCATCATTAAATCTGAAAGCTCGTCTACGATTACCACGATATATGGCAGGTTTTCCATGGAATCATCAGTCTCTGCTGCTTTTTTATAACCCTTAATATCCCTTACATGGTTTTCTTCAAAGAGTTTGTATCTTTTTTCCATTTCGGATATAGCCCAAAATAGAGAAGACGATGCCTTTTTAGGATCAGTTATAACAGGCATTATTAAATGAGGGATCCCATTGTAGATTGAAAGCTCAACAACCTTTGGGTCTATAAGTAAAAGCTTAACCTCATCTGGGCTGTGCTTATATAAGATAGACATGATTATGGTATTGATACAAACTGACTTACCAGATCCAGTCGCCCCTGATACTAGAAGGTGGGGCATCTTTTCTATAGCTGAAATAATTACTTCGCCAGAAATTGACTTACCCATGGCAAAGGGTATCTCATATTTTGACCTGATAAACTTAGAAGATGAGATTATTTCCTTAAAGCCTACCACCTCTTTTTTGTCATTGGCTACCTCTATACCTACGTGAGCCTTGCCAGGAATTGGCGCTTCAATCCTTATACCAGATGTAGCAAGGCTTAGGGATAAATCATCAGCTAGGTTTACAATCTTCGATACCTTGACTCCCCTGGCAGGTTTTAATTCATAGCAGGTAACAGTTGGACCTACATCTATTTGGACAATTTTTCCTTCTATGCCAAAAGACTCCAGGGTTTCTTCAATGATATCTGCTTTCTCTCTTATTTCTTCATTATCAATCCCCGCTTCTGTATCTATATCTTCTAATAGGTTAACTGGGGGATAAGAATAATTAGCAAACTCTCTTTTTAAGTCGTCATTAATGTCTGCAAACTCAACCTGCTTGGATTTATAGTCTCTAATTAGCTTTTCATCCTGGGTATCTTCTACTTTTTTAAAGTCATTTCCCCTATCCTTGGCTGGTCTTTTCTTGATGGCCTTTCTTTGAGGGGCTTTTTCTTCTATCTTTTTCTCCTCCTTCTTCTTAGCCTTACTTTCTCCTATCTTATCTTTTATATTTACGTAAGCTTTTTGGCTTAGGTGTTTTATACCAAGTCCTCCTATAATAAGTAGGTCTCTTACTTTTAAGAAAAATTCTCTATAAGAATATGGACTTACATTTATTATTAAGGAGCCAATTAAAGTTATATATAAAATATATAAGCCGACATGCCCTATAAAGTTTAAGATATAAAACCCTACGAGGCCACCAAACCAACCTCCGCCTAAACTTCCCTTAAAGGCTGAGTATTCAACCGACCAAGCGAGTTCATTTCTTATGTAGTCCTTAGATAAGAAGGCAAGGGTTAGTAAATAAATTCCATAAATTAGAAGCATACGGCTTAGATTTTCTCTAAACTTTTCCCTATATACCAAGTAAAAACTTGCAAATAATAAAATAGGAAAAACAAGACTTAACTTACCAAAGACACTTTCAAAAAAGCTTGCCAAAGCTTCTCCAATAAGGCCTGTGCTTGATGATAATATAAATATAAATATCAGAACAGATAGAATCATAATAACCATAGAAAAAGTCTTAAGGTCAAAAGATCTCTCTCTGATTTTTTTCTGTTTAGTTTTGTTGGGAGTCTTAGTATTAGTTTTCTTCCTAACTCTCCCAGAATTCTTGTTAGTCATATACACCTCACACCTATATTATATGGTAAAAAAAGTAAAAATAAACAAAATATAATTTATCTAACTAAAATGTTTTAGTAAGATCTATAATAAAAAGCACCTAGTCTTTTAGGTGCAAAATTATCTAAATAGGTCAGGATGAGAACCAGTTCTTACTAAAGATAATACCAAAACCTCTTCTATTTTTTCATATATTAATAAAAAATACTCCCTTAACCAAAAAATGATTTAAGAGAGTATTTATGTTCATTAACTTTTAGAATAATAGGTGAGCTAAAATTACTATTACTGGAAGAGTAATTATAGTTCTTTCTAAGAAGAGGATAAAGATATCTTTTAGGTCAACTGGGATTGTTGATCCAAGGATAACTGCACCTGTTTCTGACATGTAGATAAGCTGGGTTACAGATACTGCTGCCACTACAAATTGAGTAAACTCAGAAGTGATTCTATCTGCAGCTAAAATTGAAGGTACTACCATGTCTGCAAAACCAACTACCATTGTCTTACTAGCTTCTGCTGCTTCTGGAACTTGGAGTAGTTTTAGGATTGGTAAAAATGGCATACCAAGCCAGGTAAAGATTGGAGTTGATTCTGATAAGACTAAAGCAAGAGTACCTGCCGCCATTATAACTGGAGTTACACCTAGCCATAGGCTTAGTACTGTATCACGACCATTTCTTAGGAAGTTTTTGACATTTAGGTTTTTCTCTGCCTTTAGTACTGCAAGTTGGGTAGCCCATTCTAATCTGGTAAAGTTTTCTGGAACTGCTTCCTCGTTTGGATTTTCTGGTTCTTTTAGTCTTACATCTTTCTTTCTTGAAAGAGGTGGGATACGTGGCACTAATAGAGCTGCCACAATACCAGAAATTGCAACTACTAAATAAAATAGGCCAAACCTATCAACCATATTTATATTTGATAATACTACCATACAGAAAGTAATTGATACTGCTGAAAAAGTTGTAGAAATAATTGATGCTTCCTTTTCAGTGTAGTTTCCTTCTTCATATTGTTTGGCAGTAAGAGCCACACCTATAGTACCATCACCTATCCATGAAGCCACACAGTCTACTGCTGAACGACCAGGAAGTTTAAATACTGGTCTCATTATCTTTGATAGGAAAATACCAACAAATTCTAGGATACCGAACTCTGTTAAAAATGGTAGGATGAATCCTGCTACTAAGAATATTGTTAATAGGCCTCCTATTAGGTCGTATAGGATTAGGCCACCAGTGTTTTCTGACCAGATCATTTCAGGACCAAGTTTGAAAGCTGTCATATAGCCAATTATAGTACCTAGAATTCTAGCAAAAAGCCAAAATTTATTTATATCTGATACTTCCTTAAGAATAGGTGACTTTTCGATAAAATCCGGTTTTGAAACTGTGTATATAAGAGCAAGTAAGGTTGAAATTGTGATACATGCGAGTGCTACATAGTGGATTGGTACAATCCTATTTATAGTTTCGTTTAAAAAATTTGATATTACTGATACTGCTACAGTTGAACCGCCATCAGCTCTTTTAAAAGGTGTCATTAGTAAAAGCACACCTATTATAGATGGGATTAAAAACTTCATCACCCTAGCAGCTGTTATTTTTTCTTTTTTAACTGTCATTTTTTACCTCTTGATTAAACTAGCGTTCTTAAAAACTAATAACTTAAGAACATTTGTCTTTCTACTTAACTTAAGTTTTGGACCAATTGTATTAAAAAATATTATAATTCCTATATGCCTTGGTCAATTCCTTAGTTTTGCAAGGTTAAACTTCACTAATATAAGTATCCTAATTGTAGTTATATAAATCTTTTCCCTTGCCAAAAAGATTCTTAAAGCTCCTCCTTTCCCTTATTTCATAAGTACTATAATGATTTCTTATATATTTAATGGTAACACATTAATGATATTTCTGAAACAAAATTCTACACGTTACTAACTCAATACATTATAAGTTAAAATTGAGTAAAGAAAAGGAGCTGTTGCAAATTGTGAATAATTATCGTCCCATCATCATAGGGTTCCCTCTCAAAGTTTGCCTCTTGAGGCCGGCAGGCCAATTCCAGCCCGCCGGCTCATAGAAGCGAAACTTCACGAGAAAAAAGCCCGTCGGCTCATTGAGACCCTATGATGATATCGGGACGATTTATTCATTCTGCAACAGCCCCTTTAAATTTATTTATTTTTTCTGTATGGAGACTCATCTACTGGCCACGCTTCAGCATTTTTTGTATCTTCTTCTCTTTTTGGTTTTTCAAGAAGGGCCTTTCTAGATAAGTTAATCCTACCTTGTCTATCGATTTCACTTACCTGAACTTTAACCTTATCTCCTACCTTTAGCTCATCTTCAACCTTGCCAACTCTATGGTGGGCAATTTGGCTTATGTGAAGGAGACCTTCTTTACCTATGGCTATTTCTACAAAGGCACCAAAATTCATAATTCTAACAACTGTACCTTCAAAAATATCACCTGGCTTTGGATCAGTTACTATAGCCTTAATTATTTCTATAGCTTTCTTACCACTTGTGCCGTCATTACTTGCTACAGTTATGTGACCGTCATCTTCTGTCTCGATTTTAACTCCAGTGGCATCTATAATCTTGTTTATGTTCTTTCCACCAGAACCTATTACATCTCTTACCTTTTCTGGGTCTATGTCAATAGTAAATAGTCTTGGAGCATAGTCAGATAAATCTTCTCTAGGCTTATCAATAGCGTCTTCTATAACATCTAGAATTCTAAATCTAGCATCTTTAGCATCTGCTAGAGATTGTCTTAAGACTTCTTCTGTTATACCAGATATTTTCATATCCATTTGTAGGGCTGTGATACCTTCGCGAGTACCTGCTACCTTAAAGTCCATATCTCCTAGGTGGTCTTCAAGACCTTGGATATCTGTAAGGATAGACATTGAGTCCTCTTCTTTAATCAGACCCATAGCTATACCTGCAACTGGTTTTTTAATTGGAACACCAGCATCCATTAAGGATAGGGTTGAACCACAGATTGATGCTTGGGAGCTTGACCCATTTGATGATAGGACTTCTGACACTACTCTGATTGTGTAAGGGAAGTCTTTTTCATCAGGAAGAACTGGCACAAGGGCTCTTTCAGCTAGGTGACCGTGACCAATTTCACGTCTACCAGGTCCCCTAAGTGGTCTAACATCTCCTACACAAAATGGTGGGAAGTTGTATTGGTGCATGTATCTTTTTTCTATATCTTCGATATTTAGACCATCTATTAATTGACTATCAGCTGGAGAACCTAGGGTTACAACTGATAATACTTGGGTTTGTCCTCTTTGGAAGAGGCCAGAACCGTGAACTCTTGGTAGTACTCCTGCTTCAGCAGAAAGTGGTCTTATTTCTGTAAGGTCCCTGCCATCTGGTCTGATTTTATCAATAGAGATCATTCTTCTGACTTCTTTTTTCATGATGTCATCAATTCTTCTGTGGATGTCATCTTCTGTTTCAGGGAAGTCTTCTAAGAATTTTTCCTTAGCTTCTTCTTCAATTCTAAAGATATTATCTTCTCTTTCAGTTTTATCTGTTGTCCTAATAGAAGCTTTGATTTCTTCTGCGTAAGAATCTGAAATTAGCCTATCAAGCTCTGTTTCTTCGTGCTCTTCTACTTCTTTTTTAGGAAGACCTATATCATCGATTATAGTTTGGATAAAGTCAGAAATCTCTCCTATTTCATCAAGGGCAAGAAGCATAGCTTCAAGCATTTCACTTTCATCAAGCTCATTTGCTCCAGCTTCTACCATGTTTATAGCACCTTTTTTACCTGCTACAGTTAGGTCTAGGTCAGATTTCTTCCTATCTTCTTCTTTTGGATTTATAACAAGCTTGCCATCAACCTTGCCTACCATACAAGCTCCAACAGGACCATCAAATGGTATGTCTGAAATACCTAGAGCAATAGATGCTCCTATAGTTGTTAGAGGGTCTGGAAGGTGGTCGTGATCCATTGATAGGACTGTCGCTATAATTTGTACGTCGTTATAGTAATTTTCTGGGAAAAGTGGTCTAAGAGGTCTATCCATTTGTCTGGCAATTAGAGTAGCCTCATCGCTTGCCTTACCTTCCCTTCTTAGGAAACCACCTGGTATTTTACCAACTGCGTATAATTTTTCTTGGAAGTCACAAATAAGTGGGAAAAAGTCTATCCCTTCTCTTGGTTTGTCGCTTGCAACTGCAGTTACTAAAAGTGTAGTATCCCCGCTTTGGATAAGGCAGGCTCCGTTAGCTTGTTCTGCATACTTGCCAATAGTTACCTCAAAGTCATATCCGTTTTTTGAAGTGTATTTGTAATTTTTGATCATTATCTCTCCTATATACAAAATAAGGCGGGAAAATCCCCGCCAAAAAATTAACCTCTTAGTCCAAGTCTTTCGATAATTGATCTATATCTATCAATATCATTATCTCTTAGATAGTTAAGCATACCTCTTCTACGTCTGATCATTTTATATAATCCACGTCTTGAAGAGTGGTCTTTTTTATTTGATTTTAAGTGTTCAGTTAAGTCAGCTATTCTCTTTGTAAGGATAGCGATTTGTACTTCTGGTGAACCTGTGTCTTTCTCGTCTAATTGGTATTCTTTGATTATTTCTTGTTTTTCTACTGCGTTCATAATTTCCTCCGTTTATTTTAGTCTGGCCCTGCCACGTACTAGCCGAGGTCTCATATACCTAGCAAGGCTACCTTATCTATTATACACCCCTCTTAATAATTTGCCAAATCATTTGAGGTGATTTTCAATATAATTAAGACCTTCTTTTTTATCCTTATTCATCTGGGCTATTAATTCTTCGGCTGAAGAAAATTTATAATCAGGTCTTAAAAACTCTATAAACTCTATACTGATATTTTCATCATAAATTGACTGGTTAAAGTCAAAAATATAGGTTTCAATTTTTTTATCATCGCCTTCTTCAAAGGTTGGGTTTGAGCCAATATTAGTTAAACCATAATAATCTTTGCCTCTAATGTTGGTAAGGGTCAAGTAGACCCCATCAGTAGGTACAACATAGGGAAAGCTTGGCTTTAGGTTTGCTGTTGGAAAATTAAGTAGCCTACCTCTTTGCTTGCCGTGAACAACCTTGCCACGGATTTTATAATTCCTACCTAGATATTTATTAGCTTTTGAAATTTCACCTTGTCTAACTAGGTCTCTTAGATGGCCTGAGGAAATTTTTTCCTGGTCATCTTCCATTTCAAATTCTACTATATCAGCAGTATAGGCGAAGATATCTTCATATTTTCTTAGGGTAGCTACATTGCCACTTGCCTTATAGCCAAAACGGTAGTCATCTCCAACTATAATTATCTTTGCGTTTAATTTCTCAGCGATGATTGTCTTTATGAAGTCTTTGGGAGTTAGTTTCATAAAGTTTTCATCAAAGTCAACCAGGCAAAAAGTCTTAATTCCAAGCTTAGATAGGATTTCAACCTTATCTTCCAGGCTTGAAAGATAGTGGTTTTCGTCCTTAACTGTCGTAGATGTATTTTCCTTAAATAAAAGGATTGATGGGGTGTATCCGTATTTTTTTGATAAGGCTACATTTCTTTTCATTAGCTTTTGGTGACCGAGGTGGACTCCGTCAAAATATCCTAGGGCTACCACCTTTTTTTCTAAATCAGGTAGGTCACTATTTAAATCATATATTCTTATCTTATCTTTCATAAAATACTTTCTCCATTTTTAAGAAATTTTTGTTATTTTCCTTATAGCTATTGCCAAGACCTATAAATTCATCTTCACAATAAACTCTTATAATTTTACCATAACTTTCTCTTACTTCTACAACTTGCCCGTTAATTAAGTTAGATAAGTACTTCTTATCTAGGATTATCTTATCAAAGTCTCTAAGGGCTGTATCTATAGGATATAACTTTTCTAATAAATCTTTTTTTGCCATACTTAGGAGATCTTCGCTTTTTATAGCGTCTTTTATATCCAAATCTCCTACTCTTATCCTTATTAATTCATCAACATAGGCGAAGGTTCCAAGTTTTTCTCCTATATCATCAACTAAGGTTCTGATGTAGGTTCCCTTGGAGCAAGTAATCCTTATTCTTGCCTTTGGGAAAGCAAAATCTAAAAGGTCAATATCATAGATATTAACCTTACGTTTTTTTCTTTCAATTTCTACGCCTTCTCGGGCTAGGTCATAAAGCTTCTTGCCATTTACCTTTAGGGCTGAATACATGGGAGGGATCTGCTCTATCTCCCCCCTAAATGTATTCATAACTTCTAAAAATTGATCCTCGTAAATAACTTTTTGAGATTTCGCTATAAGCTTACCAGCCGCATCGAGAGTATCGGTTTTTGCTCCAAGGATTAGCTCAGTTTCATAGACCTTATCCTTAGTCATCATATAGTCTGAAACCCTGGTTGCCTTACCTATAACTATTGGTAAAACTCCACTTGCTTCTAGATCTAGAGTGCCAGTATGACCTACCTTTTTCATGTCAAAGGCACGTCTTACAAGACTTACTACCCTGGCTGATGAGATTCCCTTTTCTTTATTTACATTAAGGATTCCCTTAAGCATCTATTTCCTTTAGGATAGCTAGAGCTTTTTTACTTGCAGCTTCTAGACTTTCATCAAAGATAGAAAATCCGCTTGCCTTGATGTGACCACCACCACCGTTAGCCCTAGCTACGGCTGCTACGTCGGCTGTCTTACTTCTTAAAGACACCTTGTATTCTCCATCGTCATATTCTTTTACAATCATGGCCACATTTACTTCTTTAAGGTCCCTAAGTTTATTTACAATAGACTCAGCATCTCCCATTTGGACTTTGTGTTTATTAACCAGTTCCTTGCTTGCAATAGCGAAGGCTTTTTTATCGAAAAACTCAGCTTTAGCTATGACTTCATTATGAAACTGCATTACTGATACTGGTCGGGATTGGTAAAGATTTCTGTAGATATATTCATAGTCCACACCTGAACTTATAAGACTTCCTGCTGCTCTAAAGGTGTATTCTGTTACATTTGAATACATAAACCTACCTGTATCTGTGCAAAGACCTGTAAATAATAGGGTGCCGATGGTTTCATCCATTGGCAAGTCAAGTCTATCTATTACTTCATAGACTATTTCACAAGTAGCAGGTGATGTGTCATAGATCATATTTAGATCACAGTTTATCTTACCTCCTACGTGGTGGTCCATAACTATGGTCTTATCACTTCTTTTAGCAATTTCAGTTGCATGACCAATCCTATCAAATTCAGAGCAGTCTACAATTATAAATAGGTCATACTTGTCTCTAGACGCTTCCTTATACTGGTCAAGTTCCGGCAAAAACTTTAGGTAATCATCAATTGGATCTATTGCTATTACTTCAATATCCTTGCCATATTTTTCAAGGGAACGCCTAAGAGCAAGACTTGATCCTAGATTGTCTCCGTCTGGGTTTACGTGGCTTGCTATGGCGATTGTTTCTGCCTCGTCAACCATTTTTATAAAGGTTTCTAAATGTTCTTTACTTATCTTTTCTAGCTTCATTTGCTTTCTGATCCTTTGCGATTGTTTCTGCTATTAATTTATCCATGTAGGCCCCATGTTCGATAGAGTTATCGAATTTAAAACGAAACTCTGGCATAGACCTTAATCTCATTCTCTCACCAATTAGGATTTTGATATAACCCTTGGCTTGATTTAGAGCCTCCATTACATCATCCTTCTTTTTGTTATCACCAAGGACTGAAACATAAACATCAGCATAGGATAAGTCGTTGGTAACTTCTACATCTGTAACTGATACCATGGCTTCTGTGGATAATCTTGGGTCATTAAGGTCATCTCTAATTATCTTAGAGATTTCCTTTTTGACCTCAGATGAAATCCTTGCTGTTCTTTTTTTATTCATCTATAAACTTCTTTCTGTTTCAACCATTTCATAGGCTTCCATTACATCGCCTACTTTTATATCGTTATATCTTTCCAGTCCGATTCCGCCTTCATAGCCTGCTTGAAGTTTTGATGCGTCATCTTTAAATCTCTTCATTGATGATATATCACCATCAAAGATAACTACGTTATCTCTTAAAAGTCTAATTTTTGATTTTCTAGTTACCATACCATTTGTAACCATAACACCTGCTATGGTACCTGCTCCAGGAATTCTAAAGGTATCTCTAACTTCTGCCCTTCCTAGGACATTTTCTTTAAATTCTGGATCTAGCATACCTACTATAGCCTTTGATACATCTTCAATTGCTTCATAGATTACACTATAGGTTCTTATTTCTATATTATTATCTTTTGCTCTTTCTAAGGCACCTTGGGTAGGTCTTACGTTAAAACCTATGATAATAGCATTTGATGCTTGGGCTAAAAGTACATCTGATTCTGTTATACCACCAACAGCCCCTGCTATTACAGAAACCTTTACTTCTTCGTTAGATAGTTTTGTTAAAGATGAGCTTACAGCATCTACTGTTCCCTTAACATCAGTCTTAACTATGATATTAAGCTCTTTTAATTCACCTTCTTGGATATCTGAATACATATCTTCAAGGTTGGTATTAGCTTTTGCTATTAGTCTTTCTTCACGCTTAAACTCAGCTGCCCTATCTGCGTAGTCACGGGCGATTTTTTCATCTTTTACTGCGTAAATCTTATCGCCTGCTTCAGCTACATCTGATAGACCTAGTATTTGAGCTGGGATAGAAGGACCTGCTTCTTTTATAGATTTTCCCTTGGAGTCAAATATAGCTCTTATCCTACCTGAAGAAGAACCTGTTACTACATAGTCTCCTTGGTGAAGGGTTCCCTTTTGTACAAGAACAGTTGCAACTGGTCCCCTTGATTTATCTAGTTGAGCTTCGATTATGATACCTACCGCATCTCTATTTGGGTTTGCCTTAAGTTCCTTAACTTCAGCTACAAGAAGAACCATCTCTAATAGTTCTTTAATGCCATCACCAGTATGAGCTGATACTGGGACCATGATGGTATCTCCGCCCCATTCTTCTGGTACAAGACCATATTCCATAAGGCCTTGCATTACTCTATTTTGATCGGCTGCTTCCTTATCCATCTTGTTGATTGCTACAATTATTGGGATATCAGCAGCCTTAGCGTGGTTAATAGCCTCTACTGTTTGTGGCATTACACCGTCATCTGCAGCTACTACAAGGATTGCTATATCTGTAGACTTAGCTCCCCTCATTCTCATTTCTGTAAAGGCTTCGTGGCCTGGTGTATCAAGGAATGAAATATCCTTATCGTTGATATTTACTGTATAAGCACCAATATGTTGGGTTATACCACCTGCTTCTCCACGAGTTACAGAAGTATTTCTTATAGCATCTAGTATACTTGTCTTACCATGGTCAACGTGACCCATTACTGATACAACCGGTGGTCTTTCCACTAGGTTTTCTTCCTTATCTTCATAATCTAGGTCATATGATTGCTCTTCTAGGGCATCATAGGCTACTTCTGGGAAGATTTCCTTGCCAAATTCCATGGCTATTAGGTTTGCTGTATCAAAATCTATCTGGTCGTTAAGTCCTGCCATTGTGCCAAGACCTATTAGTTTTCCTATTACTGAGTTTGGGCTTTCTCCAAGTTTGTCAGCAAATGTTTTGACATTTACAGTTTCTGGAATTTCTATTCTTGATTCTTTATTAGCTTTCATATTTTTCTCTTGCCTATTGCTCTTCTTTGATTTTCTCTTCTTGTTTTTCTTTTTTCTATTCTTCTTTGCTGGTTTTTCTTCTTCATCTTCTTGGATGTTTTTAGGGTCGATTTTCTTGTCCCTTTTTTTCTCTTGTTTTGCTTTTGCTTTAGGCTTTTTATTTAATTCTTCTTTTTTGCTAATTTTATCACTAGAATCATCATTTAATTCACTTAGGTATTCGTTTATTAAATTACGATTTTCTCCACTTATCATAGACATGTGAGACTTAATACCTAGGTTAAATTCATCATTAAGAATCTTTATCATTTCCTTAGATTCTAATCCGTTTTCTTTTGCTAATTCGTATACTCTTATTTTATCAGCCATCTAATCACCTCATTTTACTTCATAAGCTTCTAACTCCTCATAAATATCGTCATCTATTTTCATTTTAAAGGCTTGGTTTAGCTTATTTGATTTCCTAAGGCCCTTGATGCAAGATTCATCCTTGCATACATAAGCGCCTCTTCCGTTTACTTTTCCACTTTCATCTATTAGGATGCCTTCTTCTTTGTTTTTTACAATCCTAAGAAGGTCTCCCTTATCTTTTAGAGAATTACACACAATACATTTTCTTTGTGGTATTTTGCGAGTTTTTTTCATTTTCTATTCCTTGTTGAAAGCTTGCTCCTAGTTTTCATCTTCTTCTGACAAGTCTTCTTCGTCAGATTCTTCTAATTCATCCAAATCTTCTTCATAAGGATCTTGATCTGATTCTTCAGAT
>NZ_CALGYW010000123.1 GCF_937934665.1 uncultured Anaerococcus sp. | reverse complement strand
GCAAGCCACACAGGAAAGACTGATATGGCAAATAATGTAAATAAAATCCGCCTAGGTACGGATACAGATTACTATAATTCAGGATTTTTGCTTATAAATCTCAAAAGAGCTCGAGAAGAGATTGTGCCTGAGGAAATTTTTGCCTATGCAGACCGTAACTACAAAAATTTATTACTTCCAGACCAAGACATCCTAAATGCCATGTATGGAGATAGGGTTTTGGCCCTTAAGGATTCTATTTACAATTATGATGCGAGAAATTATTCGTCCTATCTTTTAAGAAGCAAGGGTGAGGAAGACTTAGAATGGGTCATGGAAAACACCGTAGTCCTCCACTTTTGCGGCAGAGATAAGCCACGGAAAAAGAACCACCGAACAAAGTTTACTGCCCTTTATAGGCATTATATGAGGCTTTCTGAGAGGTATTTGTCATAGCTTATGATTAGAATTGTGATTTTAAAATTCTTTATATTATAGGTAGATAAAAAGACGGGATTTTTTATTTACCCGTCTTTTCTTTGTAAATATTAGTTTTCTCCAGTATACATGGTAGATGCACCTGGGTAGAGTTTACCGATTTCGTCAAAGACTAGTCCTATATCTCCAAACCCTGTTTCTTCTAGGCGTTTTTGAGCCCTGGTGTAGGCAAGATCTATGTCTTTGTTTGGAATTTGATCTACTATTTCTTTATCAAATTCATAGTGATTTACAAGGGCTTCTTTTAGGGCCTTGTAGTCTGCTTCGCTTGATCCAAATTTGATTAGGTTTTCGTATTCTTCTGGATCTGCAGCACCTGTGTTTTCGCTACTAGTTGTAGTTTCGTCAGTTTCTATATCATCAGTCTCTGCCTTAGTTCCTGTTAGGATTTCTTCTGCCATTTCTACATAGTCTTCGTAGTAGGCTAGTGGGTCTTCTTCGTAGGCTTGGTGGAAGGCCTCTTCTACTTCCTTGTCTGTAAATGACCAGATTTCATCATAGTCTGCTCCGTTTTCTACCATGAGGTTTCTTTCCCATTCAAACTTATTTCCGATTAGGTCGTCTGGAGATTTTTTCCAGTAGTATTTTGTCTCGATTGATTCTAGTGGGAATTTTAGTGACTGATCTGGGTATTCATAGGCTAGCTCTTGGAAGAAGAAGTCTTTGACATCCCAATATCCAGTTCTATCGCTCATTTTTTCGCATTTTTTATAAAGCTTAACGAGTTCTTCGTCATCTAGTTTTCTAGCAAGTGATGGGGCAAACTCTCCCATATCTACCATGAGCTTTCTTAGAGTGTCTCCGTTTACTTCAAACTTAGACTCTTTTTTTGACTTTTCTTCTTTTGTTTCTTTTTTGCTTTCTTCTTTTTTCTCTTTTTCTAGGTCTACCTTGCCGTCTAGGGCCTTGGCTATGGTTTCTTCAGAGACTTTGGATTCTGGTCTAGCAGAGTCATTGCATCCTGTTATAACAAAGCCTAGGGCGAGGGCTAAAATTAGCGATTTACTCTTCATATTTCCATCCTTTTTTATTTCCTTGATTGTATCATTATATAAGTAATCATACCATTTTTGAAGTGTTTTATAAAGTAGGTAGCTAAAGAGGGGGAGTAAGTTCTTACAAATCTTTACAATTTTGTAACTTTTTTGTTGCAATTTATTGAAAAATACTATATAATAGGTATATATTTTGTAACAGACAAGAAATACCTGTAATAAAATTGTAATATGAGAGAGGGAAAAGACAATGAAAAAAATAAATAGAACTGTCCTTCTTGCCTCAACCTTATTTTTAACCTCTGCTATCAACCTAACTGATAATGCTTATGCTAATGAGGATAATAAACAACTTTCGAATGAAAGAGTTGAGAAGGCTAGCGAGGATAGTGACTTACCAGTAACTAATAATGAGGAAGAGTTAGAAAACCAAGACTTTGCTGAGCCTAGTGGTGAAATAGAGACTAAGTCTTATGATAATTTTGACTTTGATACTAATAGTGATCAGTCAAGTTTAGAAAATCCTGCAGATTTTTCTGATGAAAATGCCGATGATAAGGCCCAAGATTTAGAAGAAGTATCTTCTGATGAAGCTTTAGCTAATGAAGTTAGCGAAGAAACTGAAGAATCTATAGAACTTTCCGAAGAATCCGACGAACCTGCACAAACAAGCCAAGAAGAAAACCCTGGCCAAGTAGAAGTAGACGGTGATTTTAGCGAGGAAAGAATTCCGGGTGTTATCTACTATGATGCGACAAGTCTAGATGAAGGCCTAGAAAATCTTCGTAATGATACCACAGAGCTTAAAGAGCTACATAACGAGCAAACTGAACTTAAGTCAGAAAACTACTATGCAGAAAACACTGGTGGTTACTTTGTTAAAAAGCAAAATAAAATAAATTATTATAGGAATAATAAATTAGTTAAAAATGCTAATATCAAAGTTGAAGATAGGATTTATAGGGCTGATAAGTCAGGTACAATTACAAATCCAAAAAATAAGTGGCTAAATATCGGAAGTGATATTTACTATAATAACAGCAAGGGCAATATCCTTAAGGGTATAAACGAGATAAACAAGGTTAAGTTTTACTTCTCAAATGAGGGTGCTCTTGAGAGAAACAAGAAGCTTATAACCCAAGGTGCCTACTATGAACTAGACAATGCTGGTAGGATGAAAACTGTTAATAACAGATGGGTAAATGTAAATAACAATATTTACAGGACTCTAGGAAACGGCAAGATTGCCAAGGGTATAACAAAGATTAATGACAAGGACTTTTTCTTTGATAAGGAAGGTAAACTTCAAACTAACAAGAAACTAATCCTTGCTGATAAATACTACGAAGTAAACCCAATGGGTATAGTTACCAATCCAAAAAATAAGTGGGTTGCAGTAGATGGCGTAAGCTATAGGACTAAGGCAGACGGTAGCCTTACTAGGGGAATAGCTGAAATTAACGGCAATACCTATATCTTTAATTATAAAACAGGGGCAATGATTACCGGTAGGCCTTCTATAACCAATGGTCTATACTTTAGTATAGATGATAAGGGTATAGCTACCCTAGTTAAAGATGACTGGGTAACTTATGAAGGCAAGACCTTCCACACTAACAATGCGGGTTATGTTAAAAAAGGCGTTTGGAAGATCAATGGCAACCTTTATTGCTTTGATGATAATGGTCTAGTTTTAAACTCTACCTACATAAAAAAAGGTATAGAATATAAGACAAACGAAAAAGGAATCGCAACCATTTCTGGCTACAAGGTAGCAGGTGAGAAAAATATTGACTCTGTAATGGACTGGATGTTCAACGCTAAAAATAACGGCATGACCTATGATATGGGCCCTGCTAGAACAACAGAAAAATCTGCAGACTGCTCATCAGCTGTATTTAGATCTCTAATCTACGGAGGCTTCCTAAACAAAAATGCCTTTATAGGTAATACTGAAACCCTATTTGCCATGGGAAGAAACGGCAGCATTATGTATGAAATAAGCGAAAGTGAGATAGACTACGGTGATATCTTTGTATCAGGTATACCAGGCAGATCTCTTGGAGAAGGCGGCCACACAGGATTTATCCTAAATAAGGCTGAAGATACAATCATCCATATGAATTATTCAGAAAATGGAGTAACAGTTACTCCAAGAGTAGGCCATATGGGAGATAAGTCAGGTAGACCAGTAAGATACTACAGACTAAGAAATGCTAATTCAAAGAGAATATTTGTAGATATAAAATAATATAAAGTTTTAGGCTAGGCGCAAAGGCGTCTAGTTTTTTTGTGGGTAAATATATAATAGTCTTAAAAAATTTTGTAAATAATAGTTTTTAGAAAAATAAATTATTTAAAATAGAGATTTTGGGTATAAAATTAGGGTAAATATGAATATAAAAATTTAATGAGGAGAAATTATGAGTGAACAAGGGAAAATGGTCAAAAAACGGCTAAAAAGGGACTCCTAGGTAAGGTTCTACTTTTAATAGTAGCCATCCTTTGGGGATCTTCCTTAACCGTGGTTAAGGTTGCTCAAGCAACTTTCGAACCAAATATGATTCTTGCCATTAGGTTTACAGTATCGGCAATAATCTTATCTATAATATTTTGGAAAAAATTAAGAGATATGAGCAAGGACGATCTAAAAAGTGGTCTTATTATAGGTGTATTTTTATTTATGGCCTATTCAGTTCAGACTATAGGTGTTGGTTATACAGACCCAGGTAGGTCAGCTTTCTTATCAGCATCTTACTGTGTAATAGTGCCATTTTTAGCATGGTTTGCTATGAAAAAGAGACCAGATAAGTTTAATATCATTGCGGCAGCCTTTACTATCGTAGGTATTTATTTTGTATCTATGGCAGGTGGAGACGGTGGATCTGTCTTTGACCAAGGTAAGGAAGCTTTCATGGGTGATGGTTTTGCCCTCCTATCAGGTGTCTTATTTGCAGCTCATATAGTAGCTGTAACCAAGTTATCCAAGGGTAAAGACCCTACCCTTATTACTATTTTACAATTTGCGATGGCAGCAGTTTAATCAATAATAGTAACTTTAGTCTTTGAAGATAACTCTGCTATAGTTATAACTAAGAAAGCTTTACTAGAAGTAGGTTACCTTGCTGTTATATGTACAACTGTAGCCCTCCTATTACAAAATATAGGACAAAAATTTGCGACAGCATCTTCAGCTGCCCTAATTCTAGCTACAGAATCAATCTTTGGTATCCTAATCCCAGTCTTTATGGGTATAGAATCTTTGACTACAAATAAGATTATAGGTTTTATCCTAATCTTTATAGCCATTGTTATTTCGGAAACCAAGCTAAGTTTCTTAGGCTTTGGTGATGATAAGGAAGATGACAAGGCAGAGGCAAAAGCCTAGAAGATATAAAAATTTCCCGGGATTTT
>NZ_CALGYW010000122.1 GCF_937934665.1 uncultured Anaerococcus sp. | reverse complement strand
TATCCATGTCCTTATTTTTTTCTTCGAGATATATATTTCCTGTAAACTCAGCTGAACCAATGTTAAATTGGTCTTTGATAAATTCATCAGAAAATTCGAAATCCTTGCTATCTTTTTTTGAGTTTTTAAAGTCTTTGGGTTTCTTATCCTTGATCATTTCTTTAAGAAGAGATTCATTTTCTCTGGATTTTTCAAAGGTAAAATAGGTTTTAAAAACTTCGTTAAGTCTTTCTATAAGTTTTGTTGTATCAAGCTCATAAATTTCAAAAATATCCCTATAAATAGTCCTAAAAAAGGGCCCCTCAGTTATAGGTTTACCTAGGACTTGCCCGTAGTAGGACTTTTCGATTTGCTCTTTTAAGTCATCTGCCTCATGAAAGTTGTATTTTCTTAAGGCCTTTTTAGCAAAGTCTTTTCTTAATTTTTCAATAACCAGGTTATCTTTAACAAGAATCTTGTAGGCTATATCCTCCATGAGGAGATTGGTTATAAAGGAAAATTCTGGATAGAAGGGGCTTTCGGCTCTTAGGTAGTCAAAATATGAGTCTAAGATTTTAAAATCAAAAGTTTTAATTATAAGCCCCCTGGTCATATTTTTATAAAGCTCATCCATAGGGTAGGATTTTTGCGGGATAAAGTCATATTTTTCCGCAAAATCCCAAATGATATTATATTCCCTTATTTTATCAAAATTTTCACTCATCAAAGACACTCTCGTCTATTTTTTCAGGAATCTTTGTTTTTATTAAATCAAGAACCAAATCTCTTTCAAACCTGTCAAAAGACTTGTTAACAAGCCCCATCTTTATAGCATCAAAAGGATTTAGGCCGATTTTCATAGTTTCTATAGAACCGATTAGTCCTCTAAGGTCCACAGCCTTGGTTGAAATTTCATTATTTTCACTCTTAACCTGTAGAGAAATAAACATATCTATCATAGCCTTTCTATATTTTTCCTTAAGAGTCGGGAAGTTATCTTTAAGAAGGAGGTCAAGGTTAACTTTGGTAATATTTGGCACATTTATAATCATAAATCTTGAAGCAAGGGCTTCATTAAGCTCACGAGTGCCTACATAGCCGTAGTTCATGGTAGCAATAAATCTGGTATTTGGATCAAGACTTATCTTGTCAAAACCAGATATATCAATAATTCTCCTGTGGTCAAGGGAAGCGTGAAGGACTGAAATGGCTTCGTTTTTTGCCATATTTATCTCATCTAAAATTGCAAAGCCCCCTCTAATAGCTGCTTCATAAATAGGCCCCTTTCTAAAAGTTACCTCTCCATTTTTAAAGGTATCGGCTCCTATTAGCGAAGCAAAATCAGTATTTACATGGAAGGAAACATTATAGGTTGGTCTTTTAAATAGGTAGGAAAGATTTGAAGCAAGGACATTTTTCCCCGTAGCCTTAGCTCCTGTAAGAAGGATATTTTTGCCTGCAAGTAGGGCGGAAATGGCTTGCTCTAAGACTTCCTTGCCATAGTATTTATACTCAGGCTTTATAATCCTGTCGTTATTATCTAGTCCGTTTTCTTTTCTATATTCCTCTAAAAGGGCAATCAAGTTTTCGTTTATGCCCTGGTCTTTTAAATATTCTATCATAATTCACCTCGGCTTTATTATACATTAAAGATTTTGTTTTATCATTACCTAGCTCTTTAGCTTAAGATAAATATGGACTTGTATTGATATAAATTTATAAATCTTCTTGACATAGTCCTAAATAGTACTATAATAATCATATTAGTTAACAAATAATTGTTTATTTATTTTAGAGAAAGAGGATTTATGGATTTTGAAGTTGATCCCATGTTCTCTATTTTTTCTTTGCTAAGGTGTGCAAATGGCCTAAATAAAGAAAGGGTGAAGTTTTATGGCCTAAACGACCTAGAGACTATCATCCTTATCAATATAGGTCTTATGGAAAATCCAACTCAAAAGGCCTTATCTGAAAAACTTGGGGCTCCCAAGCAGACTGTAAATAATATTATTAAGAGTCTTGAAGATGAGGGACTTATAGAACTTATTCCTTCAAAAGATGATAAAAGACTTAGGATTTTAAGGTTAACAGACCTGGGAGAGGAAAATAGGGACGAGAGATTAAAACCAATTAACGAATCAAATGTAAGAATGTATGAGAAATTGGGTCATAAGAAGGCAAGAGATATTAAAAATGCTCTTAAGCTTCTAAGTGATACAATTAGAGGAGATTTTATGAAGGAGGATGAATGGAAAGTATAAAAGAATTTTA
>NZ_CALGYW010000121.1 GCF_937934665.1 uncultured Anaerococcus sp. | reverse complement strand
TGCACTTTCAAAATTAGCTTGTTGAAAATTTACTTCTTCTTTAAAAACAACATCAATGAAATATACATTTTTTAAAAAAGTAGTATTTACGAAGTCAGCTTTTTTGTAAAAAGTTGTATTTATAAAAGTTGCTGCTTCATTATTTACTAATTTAGCACCTAAAAAACACGCTCCTTGTTTAAATTTGCATTGTCTGCAATGTATATCTATATTTATAAATTTATTAATCTCTAACAAGGAATAATCCTCTATCTTTTTTATACTAAAACCCACTAAATCAGATAAGCAAGTAAAAACACTTATAAGAATTAGTATCTTTATGAACTCAATTTCTTGCCCTCTTGTTAACGAATCAATGAGCACTTGGGTTAATTTTAAATTAATTACAGGCATAATACCAAACAATACTGACTTTATTAATACAAGACTTATATATTTAAAATCAATCTTTACAAGATAAGTTAGTGTATAAGTCAGTATGTTAAGCTTTTCTTTCAATTTTCCCTCGCTGATTTAATCAATATTCCGGCAACGGAAGCAAAGAGTAAAATCAAACTTGTAATAATTATTAGACTTACATGGCTTATTTCTACCCCAAAAATTTCATAGGAATAAAAGTTTATAAGGTATCTTGGGCTAAATAATCCTGCTTGAGGAAGAATGAAAACTATCTTATCAATGAGAGGATTGGAGTAATTTAGAAATACTATTCCTATCGTGGCTAAGACTATTAATAATGATGCCTTAGAACTTCTTATTAGGCTTGCTAAAAATCCCGCAAATATACTTAAGCTTAGACTTGATAAGTAGGTTAATCCCATCATAAGAGCCATAAGCTCTCCGTAAGATAGGTCCAGATTTGAATTTGAAAATGCTACAGATGATTGAATCATCATATCTAAATTAGAAAACTTATAGGGTGCTATTGTAAGGCCCACCATGACTAAGTTTATTAGGATAAAAATCCCACTTACAAAGATAAAAATCACCCCAATTTTATTTATCCCCACCCTTAGGGACGCCTTGTTTTTTATTGATTTTAGGATTATATCTGTCTCATACCAGTTTTCTAAAGATACAAGGTAGACTGATACAGCTATCACCAAGAAAGCAAATAGAAAATAGGCAATATAAGATGTGTGAAAAAAGCTCATGAGATGGCCTGTAAAGCCGTGTTCTACTTTTTTATTTATCTTGCTGAGCTTCTTATCAGTCTTTTCCAATTCGTTTTCCGTATACATATGAGTTGCCTTTATATATCCCATAGTATTATCTTTATTCACCTCCCCTATATCAAAGGTAGAAACCCTTGACTTATGGAGGATGCCTTCCTCATCAAACATCTTATCCTTATAAATAGAATATATATGAGAAAGCAGACTAGGATCTTTTTTTGCAAAGCTTTCTGCCACATGGTCATAGGATTTGCCGTCGTATTTGATAAAGATATTTTCTATAGTTTTCTCATCTAAGCTAGTCCTCTCACTATTTTTGTATAAATAATCAAAGGCTGCTCTTCCTTCTAAGACCTTTTTTTCTCCGTCTTCAAAAACCTCAATGCTCCTATCGGAGATATTGTACAAGCAAGCTCCCACAGTTAGAAAAAATACTAGGCCTGTGAGTAGGATTAAGATAGGGTTTGAAAATATTTTTTTAAATTCATACTTCATAACTTTCTCTCCTTAAATATTAGTACTAGACTTGTTAGGCCTATTATAAAAATAGAAAGTAAGTAGATACTAAAGATTTGCAAGTTACCAAAAAGACCCAGATAAAGTGATTTCACTATCTCTCCAAGCTGAATCAAGTTTACTGGCATAGACTTTAGGATTTTTAGGAAAATATTGTTGTTAGCCGTAATAAAACCTAAAAGTTTTGGCAATAATAAGGCAGCTAAGCCTAAGATAAAGGCTTGGAAGGACCTTTTTACAAATCTATTTATTAGAAAAGTCATCATGGCTATGGCTAGAGATGCTAATAAAAATCCTAAAATAATTAGGATATAAGTCTGACCAAAACTATAATTATAGATACTATTAAAATAGAAAAGCTGGACAGGGGTATTAAATCCTCTTAGACCAGTATAATAAAAGCTCACTAGGGTAAAGATTAATGACACTAGAAGAACCTCACTTGTGACAAGGGCAAAAGTTGCCGCAATTTTCCTATAAATAATTTTCCTTACCTGATTACCTCCCAAAGACCTTAGGAGAAGATCCATTGAGTTTTCAGCTTCCACACTATAAATAGACGATATTTGAAAAATAATAATGACAAAGCTAATTAATATTATAAAGGAAAAAATATCATATATGAAGTTCCATTCTCCAAAATATTCAAACTCATAAGGTTTGTCTATCTTGCTTGCCCTTTCTATGACCATAGCCTTTTCTTTTTCTGGCATGGTTGTATTTAATCTTTCATCGAGCAAGGATTTTATATTCATGACATTTCTATCATAAAAATCTGAACCTCGAGTTTCAAGCAAGTTCTCAAGAGCTTTGGCATTTCCGCCTTGAAGAGGTTTGTAGGCATCTAAAATGGTTGTTGATAGGCTGGGAAATTTTGTATACACAGAGGCTACGGACTTATCCTTTACTCCATCTAGGTCTATGCTTTCTATAAAAGTATTGATTAAATTAGAATCAATCTCTCCCTCATATTTTTCTTCTAAACTAGCCTCATAATTAAAACCAGCCTTTCCCCTATAGGTCCCATCGCCTGCTTCATATGTCGAAAAAGCAAATACACTAAAAGCAAAAACCAAAACTATTAATAATATTACAGATAACTTAGCTAAAAAGCCTGAAAAGATCTTTTTTAACTCATAAATCATAGGTCAAAATCCTTTATAACTGCTAAAAACACATCATCCAAGCTAGGCTCTATGGCTCTTGCCATCTCAAATGGTTTATCTTTACTAATAAGCCTAATATAATCTTTGGAATCTTTTTGGTAGACCTTTGAAAAAATATCATTTTGAGATTGGATTTTAAGATACAATTCATAAGGACATTCCCAAACATAGCCCTCTAAGTTTTGAATTAGGGAAGTTTCGCTAGCATCCATCGCAATTTTATTATTATGGAGAATTATAATCTCCTTGGCAATAGAAGTTAAATCGTCAACTATATGGGTGGATAAGATTATCAGCCTATCGTGGCTCATCTCTACAATGAAGTTTTTAAGCCTAATCCTCTCACTTGGATCAAGGCCGGAAGTAGGTTCATCAAGCAAGACTATGTCAGGATTATTAAGAAAGGCCTGGCCAAGTCCTACCCTTCTAAGCTGGCCACCAGATAATTTTTTGAGTTTTTTCTTAGAAAATCCTTCCAAATTAAAAATATTTTTGACCTTCCTTATTTCGTCTGCCATATTTTCTTTGCTAATGGATTTTAGGTCAGCCATGTAGGATAAAAAATCATCTACAGAAAAGTCAGGGTAGCCTATAAATTTTTGAGGAAGAAAACCTATTTTTTCCGAACCAAGCTTTATTTCTCCACTATCAACTCCTTCATAAGCTATGAGAGTTTTAAATAAGGTAGACTTACCAGCTCCATTTTCACCAAGAAGACCATAAAGTCCTTTTCCTAAATCAAGACTTATCCCATCTAAAACTAACTTATCGCCATATGACTTTGTTAAATCATTTATTTTAATCATCTTTTCTCCTCCTAAGAAAAACTATATTTTCCTAGTATTTCCTCAATATAATTAGGATTATGCTCAATAATCTCAAAATATTGACTCAAATCTTCCTTCAAATACTCTCTAATCATAGGACATAGTTTTTCATCAAGATTATCTTTTATCCCTTTATCATCCATTACTAAATCGTAACATATATCACACAGTTCACTTGCCCAACAATTAGAGCAAAGGTCCTTGAAATATTTAACATAATCTTCGTAATAATATTTATAAATCTTATCAAAATAGTAACCATTTTTATAATCACCAATACTTACAGCATTACCAGTTTTTTCACAAATCCTAAAGTTTCCATCAGTCTGTAAATACAGTCTTCTATTACCAGGGATACAATTTCCGTGTAATCCTATTGTTTCTATTAGATCCTTATCTTGAGTAACTCTTCTATTGTTCATCCTGTATATTTTTTTCGCAATCAGATACGGATAATAATTTTTTTCATCTTCTTTAACCTTATCAACTTGATAGTTTTCTAGACTTTTATATTCATAATCTTTATCAATATCATAAATCATATTTCCTGAATCAACATATGTATAATTTAAATTCATATCTTTAGGTATACTCAATGTATTATAAAAATAATTATCAAGCTCATCAAATTTATCTACATTATATGGAAGTGTAAGTACACAGTTAATAGATACCGTTCTACCTCCTTAGATTTATGAACTAATTCTTATAGAATTTATAATAGAAATTTTACTTTTATTATGTAAGAAATAGCTACTGTAACATCATTTTAT
>NZ_CALGYW010000120.1 GCF_937934665.1 uncultured Anaerococcus sp. | reverse complement strand
GGATCATCCCCGCATATGCGGGTAAAACATTAAACAAATCCTCATTTTATCCCATTTCCTTATTTATATCAAGCTAATTTCATTCACTTTAATTTTTTACAATCTTAGCTATATAAATATTATATAACAAGTCAATGTTTTTTGGAACTTATTTCTTTTTATCTATATATTTTAGGCGATATCTAAATCACAAAAGCTCCCTTCCTATCTATTTCCAGAGCTTTTAGGTCATAGTTATCTGATAATTTTTTTAGGTTTTCCCTTATTTCTTTTTCTGACTCATTATCATCCTTGTCTAGGATTAGCATGATTGTTGATCCTGCGCCGCTTAGGTAGTAGGATAGGGCTCCAGATTCTTTTATAATTTTTTCGATTTTTTCTATTTCTGGTATTAGGTCAAATCTGTAGGGTTGGTGGATTTTATCTGCTAGGGCTACTTTTAGGTTGGCAGCATCTCCTGACTCTAGGGCTAGGACTAGCATGGCGACCCTAGCTATATTGAAGACTGCGTCGGCTTTTGGGTAGGTTTGTGGGAGGGCGAGTCTAGCTTTTTCTGTCGATAGTCTAAAGTCTGGGACTAAGGCTAAGAATTTGAATTTCTCTGAGATTTCAAATTTTTCTAGGTAGACTTTGCCTTCCTCTAGTATCGATACTCCTGCTCCTCCAAAGATGGCTGGACTGACGTTGTCTGGGTGGCCTTCAATGGATGTTGCAATTTTTAGGATTTCTTTTTTATCAAGATCTCTTCCCATGACTTCAAAGGCTGCCATAACTCCCATAACTATGCAGGCTGCAGATGAGCCTAAGCCTCTTGATATGGGGATATCTACCTCTAGGTCAAAAGTAACTGGTCTTGCTTTTTCTTTGTAGTAGTCAAAGGTAAATTTATAGGCTTTGTAGATTAGGTTTTCCTTTAAATTTGATTCAAAACTTTTCCCATCATCTGTTAGCCTAAATTCGCAAGTATTATAAAGATTTAGGGCAAGACCCAAGGCATCAAAGCCTGGTCCTAGGTTGGCTGAGGTGGCTGGGACTGATATTCTCTTGCCCCTTGATGCAAATTTGAGAACTTCTCTAGCAATTTCATCCTTTTTGATTTTTGTCTGGTGGATAATTTTCTTTCCCTTTAGTTTCCTTATTTCACTTGGGATTTTCACCCCTGTTTTATCATAAAGGGATTTTATATTTTCAAATTCATCCTTGCCTGGATTTTCTCCTAGGGCTTTTAGGACTGATGAGGCAAACTTGTAAGGGCTTGCAGTTGATAAGACCATGGTTTTTTCAAGGCCAAGTTTATCTACAACAGCCTTGGCCACGCTTGTATGAGGATCTATTAGGTAGCCTTCTTCTTCGTAGACTTTTTTAATTGTCTTTTCGGTATCTTCCTTATTTGCGTAGCCTGCTAGAAATTCATCAAATTTGCCATCAAAAGTAAAGACTCCATCCTTCCTTAGGTCTTCCATTTTTTCTTTGACGACCTTGTCTGAGGACTTATGAAAGATTAATCTTTCTAGGTTTGATGAAACGAGGATATCCATGGATGGGGATATAGTTTTGATTAGGTCCCTATTAGCATCATAGGTCCCTGTTGTGAAAAAGTCTGTTAGGACCTTGTTGTCATTTGAGGCTATTACAAGTTTTTCTATAGGTAGTCCCATCTGTTTGGCATAAAATCCTGCCAGAATATCTCCGAAGTTGCCTGTTGGCACACAGCAAGTTATCTTATCTCCGCATTCTATTTCCTTGTTATTGACAAGATCTGCATAGGCGTAGAAATAATAAACTATCTGCGGCAAGAGCCTGCCGATATTGATGGAGTTGGCTGATGAAAGGTAGGTATTTTTCTTTTTTAATTCCTCTTTTATAGCTGGGTCATTAAAGATTTTTTTAACAGCTGTTTGGGCATCATCAAAATTGCCGTCAATGGCTATAACCTTTGAATTTAGCGAAGCTGTTGAGTCCATCTGAGTTTTTTGGATATCGCTTACGCCTTCTGTTGGATATAAAACTAAGATGTCGATATCTTCTGTATTATAAAAACCTTCTAGGGCAGCCTTGCCTGTATCACCTGATGTCGCTGTAAGGATAAGGGTCTTATCCTTGATACCTAGGGATTTTTTGGCATAGGATAAAAGGTTTGGCAAAAGACATAGGGCAAAGTCCTTAAAGGCTGATGTCCTTCCGTGGTAAAGCTCTAGGTAGTAGTCTTTTTGGTAGGCGACTTTTACTATCTCATCTTCAAAGCTTTCGTAAGATTTTTCTATTAGCTTAAGTAGGTCCTCGCTATCAAAGTCTGTAAAATATAAAGATAAGATCTTGCAAGCCATGGCAGTATAGGATAAGTCCAAGTTCTCTTTTATATCAAAGGCTGGAAAATATTCTGGAACAAAAAGCCCACCATCATCGGATATGCCCTTTACTATGGCTTCTCTGCCGGATATCCTTAATTTTGAATCTCTTGTCGATAAAAATTTCATAAATCTTCCTCAATTTCTGCTAAAAATACTTCTCCTAGGTCAGCTAGGATTGGTTTTAAATTTCTTAGGCTAACTTTTTTTGTCAAAATAAAGTATTCTTCTTTTTTATGTTCTTCATATTTAACAAGTTTCTTAAGCTCTGGTGTAAGTTTTGATGTCCTTATGTAAAACTTATTTTCAAGAGTGTTTGAAACTTGGTAGGAGTTTTCCATATTATAATAGGCTGGGATTTCTCTTCTTGATAAGACCCTCACTAGGTCACGAATTACGGCTTCTGCAGTTTCTAGCCTGCCTGCACCTGGACCCTTAAATTCATAAGAGTCAAAATTTTCTCCCCATACTTTCACTCCATTGGTTTCATCAAAGGTCTTGGCAAAAAACTCATCATTTACAAAACTTGGGATTACAGAAATATTTATCTTGCCATCTTTAAGCTCAGATTTAGCAAGCATCCTTATGGAATATCCCATATTCTTGGCAAAACTTAAGTCGATTTTTTTGATATTTTCAATCCCAAAAGTAGGTATTTCTTCTTCATTTACCTTTGCATTATAAATCAAAGAAGAAAGAATCCTAATCTTTCTCATAGAATCAAAGCCTCCTACATCTGCTGTAGGATCAAGCTCTGCAAAACCTAGGTCTTGGGCTTTTTTTAGAACATCTGTGTAGGATGCACCCTCTGTCTCCATCTTAGATAGGATGTAGTTGCTTGTACCATTTAGGATACCAAAAACCTTATCCATCTTATTAAAAATAGCTTCCTCCATTAGAGGATGGATTAGAGGAATAGCCCCACCAACTGCCGCCTCATAAGAAAAATAAACTTCATTTGACCTTGCCAGAGCATTTAATTGTTCAAAATACTTTGAAACTACAGCCTTATTTGCTGTTATGATATGCTTACCAGCCTTCATTAGGGAGCTAATCATCTGATAAGTTTCCTCTAGGCTTGTAGTTAGGTCAATAACTGTATCCACATCTGAAGACAAAATCTCCTCAAAATCATCTGTAAAAACTAGGTCTTTTTCAAAAGGATTTCTCTTTTTATTCTTATTTTTTATTAGCACCTTATCAATTTCTATAATAAGATTATGGTTTCTTAGACTATTTTTCTTTTTATATAGGATTTCCTCGACACCTGATCCGACTGTGCCAAAGCCCATAATCGCAATTTTCAAATCAAACCTCCAAGGTTTATTAACTTCACTTAGTTCTTGCCATAAAATTCTTCATAGATAGAGCAGATTGCCTGCTCAAAATCTTGGGTTTCGACTCCGATAATAATATTTATCTCGCTAGAACCCTGGCTAATCATCTTTATATTGACCCCTTCCCTAGCAAGAGCCGTAAAAGTCCTGGCAGAAACTCCCTTTTCATTGATCATGCCACGACCAACAACTGCTATTAGGGAAATATCCCTCTCCCAAGAAAGGCTATCAACATCTAAGTAAATTTGTAACTCCTCTAGGACCTTATTTAGCTTTGGGGTAATGTATGAATCTGCCACAAGGACAGAAACTGTGTCAATACCAGAAGGCATATGCTCGATTGATATATCATTTGACTCAAAAACTGTAGTAAGTTTTCTAAAAAAGTCCTTCTCATTGTTCATATTTACCTTTTCTAGGGTAATAACAGTGAAGTCTTTTTTGCCAGTAATACCAGTTAGGATATTTTTATTTTTTCTATCACACTTAGATAGGATAAGGGTACCGTCCTTATCAGGGGCATTGGTGTTTTTGATATTAATCGGAATATTCTTATCCTTAAGCGGGAAAATCGCCTCTTCATGAAGGACATTGGCCCCCATGTAAGAAAGCTCCCTAAGTTCCTTGTAGGTAATAGTACCAATAGGCTCTGGATCTTTGACAATCCTAGGATCTGCAACCAAAAATCCTGACACATCGGTAAAGTTTTCATACATTTCTGCATCCATAGCTGCTGCAATAACAGAACCTGTCACATCAGATCCACCACGAGAAAAGGTCTTAACCTTGCCTTCTTCCTCGCCGTAAAAACCTGGAATAACAGCCCTGTCATGCTTAGCTAGGATATTTTTTATAGCAGCCTGAGACTTTTCTAAATCTAAAACTCCCTTATTAAATGAAATCAAATCCTTGGCATCCACAAAATCATAGCCAATAAAAGAGGCAAGAACCTGAGCACTCATAAACTCCCCACGGCTAACAACGAAATCGTAGGAGGCGCCATTTGTTATCTTTTCTTTAACCTCAGCTAAGATGCTAGCTATATCAATATTCAAAGAAAGATCTTCCACAATATTTTTATAAACATCCTCGATAATCTTATAAACCTCATTAAAATTTAGGTCATGGCAACTTAACTGGTGGCACATGGCAAGGAGGTCTGTGACCTTGTGGTTGTTGGTTGCTCCCTTACCAGGTGCAGACACAACTATGTATTTTCTATCCTTATCGGCTAGAATTATATCCTTAACTTTTTTTAGCTGAAGACTATCAGCCAGTGAACTTCCTCCAAATTTAGCAACTTTCATCTTCTTCCCCTTTGTATGTAAATTTTGCCTAGGCAAAGTATAGTAGTGTTAGCTTTAATATAGTAATGTAAGTTCGATTTGTAAAACTATACAGTTTTTATCCCAGTTGTCAATTATTAGATAACTTTGATAAAGCGATGAAAACGTAACCTTCATTGAAAGTATCAATCTTGAAAATTATTAAAATTTTCGAATAAAAAACCGGTGAAAATCACCGGACTCTATAAATTTCTTAAATTTTTATTATTTTTTATAGTAATAAGGCCTGAACACTCAGAAAATTTCTTAAACTTCATATCTTTAAAATAAGGCTTAAGCTCATCTATTACAAAGTAAATCTCATCATCATCCCACATATCCCCTGCTTCATGCTTACACATATCGTGGTCTTTTCGAGATTTAAAAGCCACATCTCCTATATATAGCTTTCCTCCATTCTTAAGCCTTGTAAGGAGGTTTTTTATAAGGGTAACTTTATCTAAATCTTTTAGGTGGTGGAGAGAATAAGTCGCAACAATTGCATGGTATTTTTGATCTCTCAGCCCTTCTACCAAGCCATCTCTAAAATCTCCCTTAAAAAGCTTAGCCTGAGGCATCTTCTTTCTGGCAATTTCTATCATTCTATCAGAGAAATCTTGGCCGTAAATATTAAACCCTTTTTCATAGAGTTTTGAAGCAAGAGTAGCTGTACCAAAACCCAGGTCTAAAATATCCTTGCCAGACGAATCTAATATAAGCTTATATATTTCATTTAAAATATTTTTATAACCTGCAAAAGGATATGAATTATCCTCATCACTTAGACCGACAACCTTATCATAATCATCAGCCCATAAATCAAAACCCTTACCATTTAACATTTCAAGCTCCTTATTTTTATAATTCCAAGTGTCTATTTAATCTAGCTAAAGTAGTCTAT
>NZ_CALGYW010000119.1 GCF_937934665.1 uncultured Anaerococcus sp. | reverse complement strand
CACTAAAGTGTCAGACCTTCCATCGATTTGATTTCCTCGAGCCGACGGGCTTGAAACCAAATCGGGATAGGGCTTCAATTTGCAAAGTTTTTACGATTTTCAAAATTTCTCAAGGTGTGTAACACCGCAGTAGGAATTGATGAAAAACCTTATGTAATTTTGAGCTAGCCTGCCCGGCTCATGGAGGGCCCGTGCGGAGCACCTCGCAGCGAAGCGAGAGAGAAAACGACGAATAGGAGCATTGATTGTAAAAAGATTACGTTCCTTAGCATTTATATTAGTTAGATTATTATCTTGTAATGCAAGGTAGATAAAATTCTTCCTTTAAATTCTTTATGAGTTTGGGGAGGAATTTTTTTAATGGTAATCAGAATTTTGTACTAAAGTATGAGTCCTTCCAGCAATTTTGTCTCCTCGAGCCGACGGGCTTGAATTCAAAATTGGGATAGGACTTCATTGGCAAAATTATGATGATTTTCAAAATTTCTCAAGGTGCAAAGAAAGCGCCGCAGTAGAAATTTATGAAAAACCTTATGTAATTTTTGAGCTAGCCCGTCCGGCTCGTGGAGGACATGCGACGAATATAATGCTAGCAAAAAACATCGGTAAAGCCAAAAAGCTATAAATGACCGATGTTTTTTGCGTTATTCATCATTTTCTAGAAAGCTTTAGCTTCCGTAGAAAATGATAGAATAAGCTTATGTAACTTTTTATTTAAATTATGACGAATAGAAATAATTTAAACAAAAATTACTAAGCACTTATTGTAAAAAGATTACGTTCTTTATGAATTGTCATTCCGACAGAACGAACCTAGTGAGTGATGAGGGATCTTATGAATTATGGACCAGGATGTTCGAAGGGATTTTCTCCTTGCTCTTACAAATCAATGAATTTTTTCAAATTAAAGATTAAATACAAGATTAGTTTTTCTTATTTTGTCAATTTTTTGCTATCTTTTACATTTGGAATAAGCTTTTCAAAAGAGTATAATATCCTTGAAATTTACTAACGTTTTCTTGGGGAAATTATTGATTAAAGGAGATTTAATGTTTAATAAAGATGATTTGAAGGCTGTTAATGCCATTAGAACTTTATCAGTTGCTCAAATAGAAAAAGCAAATTCTGGCCATCCAGGTCTACCAATGGGTGCAAGTCCTATGGCCTATACCTTATTTAATAAAGTATTAAAGGCAAATCCAGCAAATCCTAGCTTTTTTGATAGGGATAGGTTTGTTTTATCTGCAGGTCATGGTTCATCCATGCTTTACTCACTGCTTCACCTAGCTGGATATGGTATTGGTATTGATGATCTTAAAGAGTTTAGACAAATAGGATCTATAACTCCAGGCCACCCAGAAGTAGGGATGACTCCTGGTGTTGAAGTTACAACAGGTCCTCTTGGCCAAGGTATAGCTCAAGCGGTGGGACTAGCTGTGGCTGAAAAGCACTTAGCAGGCCTATATAACAAAGAAGATATAAATATAATTGACCACTACACCTATGCTTTATGTGGTGATGGTGATCTCATGGAAGGCGTTGCCTATGAGTCTATGAGTTTGGCAGGTCACTTAAAACTTGATAAGCTAATAGTCCTTTATGATTCAAATGATATTTGTCTTGATGGTGAGCTTTCTACATCTTTTTCTGAATCTGTAAAAGATAGGGTTCTTGCTCAAGGCTGGGCCTATGAAAGAGTAGAAGATGGCGAAGACTTAGAAGCTATTTTAAAATCAATTGAAAATGCCAAGAAAAATGACAAGCCAACTCTAATAGAAGTTAAAACTGTGATTGGCTATGGTTCTAAAAACCAAGGCACAAACAAGGTTCACGGAGCACCAATAGGGGCTGAGGACTTTGAGGCAGTTAAAAAAGCCTATAACTGGGAAGCAGAAGACTTTGTAATCTCAGATGATATCTACGAAACTTTTAAAAATGGGATAGCTAAGCGTGGTAAGGAAGCAAATGACGCTTGGGATGAACTTTTAAAAGAATATAAAGAAAAATACCCAGAAGACTACAAGGAACTCATAGCAGGTATAAATAGAGAACTACAAGAAAACTACCTAGATGAGGTTAAAAAATATAAGCACGAAGATAAGGCTCTTGCTACCCGTGCTTCAAGTGGGGAAATCTTACAAGATCTAGCCAAGGTTTCTAGAAATATCTGGGGTGGATCAGCTGACCTATTCTCATCAAATAAGACAAATATAAAAGAAACTGAAGCCTTTAGAGACAAAACTCCAGCAGGTAGAAACCTATGGTATGGGGTACGTGAGTTTGCTATGGCAGCTATTGGAAATGGTATCATTGCCCATGGAGGTACTTTCCACCACGTATCAACCTTCTTTGTCTTTTCTGACTACCTAAAGGCAGCAGTAAGGCTTTCTGCCCTTTCAAAACTCCCACTTACCTATGTTTTAACTCACGATTCTGTGGCAGTAGGTGAAGACGGACCAACTCACGAGCCAATCGAACAACTTGCTATGCTAAGGTCAATACCAAACACCCTTGTTCTTAGACCAGCAGATGCAAATGAAACAAGACTATCTTGGAAAGTTGCCCTGGAAAGCAAGGATAAGCCAGTTGTTATAGCTCTTACCCGTCAAAATGTTCCAAACTTAAAGGAAACAGAAGAGATAGATTCAATAGATAAGGGAGCTTATATCATTAAGGATTGTGAAAATCCAGAGCTAGTTATTATCGCAACAGGTTCTGAAGTCGCCCTTGCCCTTGATAGTGCCAAAGTTTTAGAAGAAGAGGGTAAGGCTGTTAGAGTAGTATCTATGCCATCAATGGAATTATTTAAGGCCCAAGATGTTGAATATAGAGAAAAAGTCCTACCAGCTGACCTTAGAAATAGGGTTTCTATAGAAATGGCTTCATCTTTTGGTTGGGGAGAATTTACAGGTCTTGATGGCCTAAACATCTCAATTGACAGATTTGGTATGTCAGGCCCAGGTGGAGATGTAGCTAAAAAACTTGGTTTTAATACAGAAGATATAGTAGCTAAAATCAATGAAAAATTTTATAAATAGATAAAAATCTCGAAAAAAAAGCTGTGGCCTTATAGCCATAGCTTTTTTTTGATAAAATGGATATAATAATAAGTAAAGAAGCTTAGGAAAGAAGGAATATATGAAGATATTAGAATTACTTGCTGATGGCAATGAAACTATAGAATTACTTACAGTCGTTGACTACCTAAGAAGGGCAGATATTAAAATTGATATGGTCTCAACTACTGGCTCTAAAAGACTTTTAACAAGTCAGAATGTAAGCTATGAGGCTGACTTTCTCCTTGAAGAGATAAATCCAGATGACTACGATGGCCTCTATATACCAGGTGGAACAAAAGGTGCAGAAAGTCTTAGGGATAATGAAAAGGTAATAGAAATTATAAAGAAATTTGATAAGAAAAATAAGCTAATAGCCGCTATTTGTGCAGGACCTATAGTCCTTGATAGGGCTGGTGTCCTTGTAAATAAAAAGGCAACTTCTTTCCCTACAGTAAAAAAAGAACTTGAAAATGTTGGATCTTATGTTGATGATGAAATAGTAGTAACAGATGGAAATATTACAACATCTAGGGGAGCAGCTGTGACAAATTATCTGGCCCTTAGACTTGTAGAAATAATTAAAGGTAAAGATGCCAAAGATCAGGTAAAATACGGCACCCAACATGCTGCTGTTGAAGAGTATTTTGATATAGAATTTTAGGTAAATTATGAAAAACATTAGAAAGATATTTATACTAGGTGGGGCAAATCTTTTTGCCAAGACAACAATCAAACACGCCCTTGACCTTGGCTATGCTGTAAAGGCAGTGGATTTAATTAGACCAAGCGAGCTTGAAGGGGTAGAAAATTTAGAATTTTTATTAGAGGACTTCTTTGACCTAACAGATGCTGAAGCTATAAGGCTGATGGAAGATTGCGATAGCTTTATCTATGCAGGTGGGGTAAGCGATCTTTCTGTACCAAGAAAGCCTGCGGGCAAATTTTTCTATGAGAGAAATGTTCTGCCAACAGGTAGGGTGGTAAGGCTTGCAAGAAAGGCAGGGATTAAAAACTTCCTACTATTGGGAGACTATAAGACAGAAATAGCAGAAAAAAACGAGAGCCTAAGAAAAAACGCCTACCACAAGGAGCCTTATATCCAAACTAGGTTTATGCAGGAGGCAATCGCAAATTTTGAGGGAGAACCCCTTATGAATGTATCAGTCCTAAGGCCTGGAGTTGTCATAGGCAAGGCAAATAAGTCTATAATGGAAGCACATATTGACCTTGTAAAGGCTAATAAGAAGATTCCTGTTACAGATGGGGTTATCCCTATTATATCAGCAGAGGCTCTTGCTAGGGCTGCTATCTACGCCCTAGAACTTGAGGGAGATAAAAAGACCTATGCGGTAGCGACTTCCAAGATTTCTTATAGGGAAATCTATGAGATAATCCTTGAAGCTATGGATAAGGTAGATGAGAAAAGCTTAGTAGAAAAGGGCTTTGTAGATCTTTTACCAGCCTATGAAAAAGATGCCAAAGTTACAAATGATAAGGGTCTTGAACATGGGATTAGCCAGGTAAATATGCTAAGGTCTATGACTATGGACTTAAGTTTTAAATCGGACTTTGACCTAGGAGATGAGGACCTTAGGGAAAAACTAAGAGGAATGATAGATCTTTACCTAAAAGGAACTCCTGTTAGAACTAATAAAGAAGGTCAAAATCCACAAGATATGAAGATAGAAAATCCAACACAAAAAAGAAATGAAAATATAGACGAAAACTAAGAAAAATGCCAGTAGATCCATTTTGAAACTTGGACTTACTGGCATTTTTTATGCAAAGTGGTTTATAAAAAATGTAATAACTATAGGATTTGTAAGGTTAACTGCAATGGCAAGGACTATAGGAAAGATAAACATGGCCACGTCTGCTGGCCCTTTTTCTTCTATGATAGCTTCCATATTTGCCATGGCATTTGGAGTCTGGCCAAGACCTACCCCACAATGACCTGCCACCATGACAGCTGCATCGTAGTTAGCTCCTAAGAGGTTAAAGGTCACAAGGCTAGTGTAGATTGATATGAACATTCCCTGAGCAATCATAATTATAAGCATAGGACCTGCAAGACCTAGGATGGCCGATATATTTAAATTTATAAGGGCTAGGGATAAAAATAGGCTTAGGGAAATATTACCAACCAGGTCGATATTATCCATATCAAGGGGTTTTTTGAAGAAATCGTAGATGTTTCTTACTATGAGACCACCAAACTGGCAACCCACATAATATGGGAAGTTTAGGCCGGTTTTTTCTAGGATTTTGTTGATAAAGGTCCCCAAGAAGGCGGAAAGAGCGACTATAATGATAGCCTTAGTAAGGGTCTTTTGGTTGGTGATAGTTTTTATATCAGCTAGAGTCCTCTTGGATAGGGAGCCCCTACTTGTAAGTCTATTCTTGCCTATAAGTCGTCTGGCTGTAGGGCCTCCTACGAGAGAGCCTGCTAAGAGACCAAAGGTTGCTGCTGCTACTCCTATGGAAATGGCGGATTCTGCCCCCATATCTTCCATGATTTTGCCAAAACTGATGGCAGAGCCTATGCCACCTGTCATGGAGGTTGATCCCATGGCTACGCCCTGGAGGGGATTTAGGCCAAGGATTTTAGCAAGGCTAACTCCAATTAGGTTTTGGAGGGGAAGGAGAATTACTATTGCTAGGGCAAGCTTAAGGCCAAGAGAACCTGATTTTTTTAGCATAGAAAATGAAGCTGAAAGCCCTATGGCTGCAAAAAATATATTCATGAAAAAATCCTGGAGGATTTTATCAAATTCTAGGTTATAGGCGCCTGTTTCCTTTAAAATAAGGACTATAAAGGAAATTATAAGGCCACCTACAACGGGGCTGGGTATAAAAAAAGTTTTTAAAAATGAAATTTTGTTTTTTAAATAAGTGCCAAGGGCAAGGGCAATGATTGCTATGCCAAGGCTTTGTAAGATGTCTAATTGTATGGTCATGGTATCCTCACTATGTACTTTTGCTTTAATTTAAAATGTTTAAGGATATTATATTTTTTTTCTTTAAAATAACAATATTTAGGCTCTTTTTCTTGAAAAGTCAAGGCCTTTTATAATATAATAGTATGATAGGAGAGAAGAGATGAAATTTTTATTTTACTTAGTAGGAATAGCTCTATTTTATGCAATGATAGGCTATCCTATAGTTCTTCTTATTTTAGAAAAGTTTATCAAAAGAGAAAACGACCAGGATTACACCTATAAACCCATGGTCTCAGTGATAATATCTGCCTATAATGAAGAAGATGTGATAGAAAAAAAGCTAGAAAATATTATAAAGACAAGTTATCCAAATTATGAGGTAATAATAGCCAATGATGCCTCAAATGACAGGACAGTTGCTCTTTGTGAAAAGTTTATAAAAGCTAACCCAGACTACGATATCAAGGTAAATACAGTAGTTAATCACCTTGGTAAGACCAATGCCCAAAATGAAGCTGTGGAAGTAGCTAGGGGTGAAATTATAGTTTTTTCAGATGCCAACTCCATGTTTAAGACAGATGCCATTGACGAATTGGTTTCTTATTTTACTGCAGATGATATAGAATACGTATGCGGGTCCCTGATTTATAAGGAAGATTATGATGTATCCTCAGTAGTAGCCGAATCTACTTATTGGAATTTTGAGCTTAGGATGAGGAAAATCGAATCAAATATAAAGACTATTGTAAATGGTAATGGAGCCATATATGCTGTTAGAAAGGAAGATTATAGGCATATAGACCTAGTTAATAGCCACGACTATGAACTGCCCCTATATGCAGGACTTAACCACAAGAGAGCCCTTTACAATCCCAAGGCTATAGCAGTTGAAAAAGCAGGACAAACAACAGCTGATGAGTTTAAAAGAAAGGTAAGGATGCAAAGAAGGATTCTTACAAATATCTTTACCAATGTCAGAAGGCTAAATATTTTCGAATATGGATGGTTTTCCTTTTTTAGCTTTAGCCATAAGACCCTAAGGTACCTGCAGGCATTTTTCCATATTGTTCTGTTTGTTGCAAATCTTGCTATACTTAACGAAGGAATGTTTTATAAATTATTTTTCCTAGGCCAGGTTGCCTTTTACACCCTTGCTGTTATTGGCCAGCTATCTAAGGCAAAAAGTAAGATTTTCTACTTCCCAAGGTATTATTGTGCTATGATGGTTGCTCAAATCCTAGGTGCCTACAAGGAGCTTAGGGGAGGATCTAAGGCTACTTGGGAGAAAGCTGAGACAACAAGGAAGTTATGAGAGTTGAAGTTTTAATCTCCACTATGAATGTGGAGGATATTGATTTTTATAAGAAGTTTAACCTAGAATGTGACGCCCTTATTATAAACCAGGCAGGGAAAAACTCCTACGAAGAAGTAGAAGATGATGGCAAAAAAATAAGGATGATAACTACAGACACTAAAGGCCTTGCAGTATCGAGAAACCTTGCTCTTTTAAACTCAACTGCAGATATAGTAATCTTTGCAGATGATGATGAGGTTTTTGAAAAAGGCTACCTAGAAAGGGTAAAGGATGGTTTTATAGAGCATCCTGATGTTGATTTTTTTGTCTTTAAGACCATTATCTACCAGGATAATGAGGAGATAGTAAAGGTAAAGGAAGAAAAAAACCTAAGTTTTTATAATTGTCTGAGGTATGGCTCTGTTCATTTTGTTTTTAGAAGAGAGGTTTTAGCCAGGGCAAATCTTTATTTGCCAACTCATTTTGGAGCGGGAACAGATTATGGAAGTGGGGAAGATTCTATCTTTATCCTTTCTGCTATAAGAAAGGGACTTAAGGTTAGTACTAATAAAAGCCTTATAGCTAGGATCTATAACGATGAATCCACATGGTTTAAAGGGCATAATGAGAAATATTTCTACGATAAGGGAGCTCTAGCCAGGGCACTTTTTCCTAGATTATATAAGTTTTATATAAGGTATTTTCTGTATACGCACCCAGAAATGCTTAGAGATATAAATAAAGAGAAGGCAAGAGAAAAAATGTTTGAAGGTGCTAGAGATTTTGGAGGATATAATGGAAAATAGAAAATCGAAGTTTACGGCGTGTCTTTCATCTATTATTGCCGGTATAGTTGTGGCCATGGTAGTATATTTTGGCCTAAATTTTGCTGGTTTTAAGGAGTATAGGGCAACAAGTAAGCTTGTAACAACATCAGTAGAGAATTTGAATGAAGAAAGTCCATCCAAGGGTTTTGCTGATACTTTAACTTCTAAGGTAATTAGAGAAAGAACTTTGGAAAATCTACAGATAGATTGGCCAGATTCTAAGCTTAATAACAAGCTTGAGCTTACTGCTATTGAATCTTCCCCAATTATAGAAATATCTGTCAAAGATACCAACAAGCTAAGGGCAGAAGACCTAGCAGACGAGTATGCAGAGCTTTCTATGATAGTTATAAATAATATATATAACACAGGGGCAAGTGTGATGGAGTATTCCTATCAAAATGCAAGGGTAATCAATAACACCCTTAATTATGCTGCCTATGCTGGGCTTCTTGGATTTTTAATTTACCTAGTGATATCCCTAGTAGGTGTAAGTCGTCACAACCACAAACTTAAGGAAAGCCAAGGCAAAAATTATAAAAAATCAGAAGAGGCGGCCAAGGCTCAAGTTAAGAAAAATAAAGCAGTCATAGAAGAAGATGAAGAGCTTGTAGGAAATGATGACCTAGCTAATATTAGAGATGAAGATTTTGATAAAGTTATAAAAAAAGACTTTACAGAAGATCTAGAAGAGATTGGCGAAGAAAAAGAGGTCAAAGAAGAAACTAGACCCCTTGAGCCTATCAAAGAAAAAGAGGAAGAAAACCTTGCTGCCACAAGAAAAATTGATTCTAAAGATATAGATATGACGGCAAAGGCAGACGAAAAAGAAGAAAGTATCCTAGATAAAGAAGATGCAAGTAAGCTTGAAATTTTGGGCAAACTTCCAAAATATAAGAGAGGAGCACTAGATGTTTAATAGAAAAAAAGTTGATGAAAACAGGGAAATCCTCCTCCAAGCATTTTATAACCTTGAAGATAAACTAACAAGAAAGCTTGCTGTTGATGATGTTTTAATAGCTTTTACTGCTACAGACGATAAGACAATGAAACTTGATTCTATCTACACCATGGCAAAACACATGTCAGAAGAAGACGAAAGGGTCCTAGTAATAGATGCCAACCTCAGGGCTGATGAGCTTTGTGAGATGAAGGGCTTTTATAACAAGAGGGGATTTGTTGATTGTCTTTTAGGTGACTTTAGACTTGAGGATGTTATTGTAAAAGAAGATGACAACCTCCACCTTTTGATGACAGGCAGGGTTTCTGAATACGAAGATATGTACCTAGAACCATCAGCAATCACAGACTTTTTTGCAGATTGTAAGGATAGGTATGACTATGTATTTATAAATACCAAGGAAAATATCGGTATAGCAGAGGCTAACGTATTTTGTGGCCTAGCTGATAAGACAGTTATCTTTAGTACTGAAGAAAACCTAAAATCCTACCTCCTTGAAGAATCAACTAGCCAGCTTGAAAGGGCAGGCGCAGATCTTAGTGGAGTTATAATTTCAGATTATGTTTACGCAGATAGTGAACTTGAGGATCTTTTTGGAGGCAAATAATGAAAAAAATTAGTGCGATTTTAGCCCTTACCCTTATCCTAGGCCTTACCGGCTGCAAGGATGATTCTTATAAGTCAGTAAGACATCCAGAAAATGACCAAGAAGAAGAAATGGTAAATCCAAGTAATGATAGCGGTAACAAGGTAGAGGAAACTGGGGAAACTCAAAATAAAGAAGATATGACCAATGAAGTTAGGGAAGAAATAACTGACGGAGTTGAGATAAAAGTAGAAGATACTGTAAATATGCGTCTTGCCCCATCAGTTAACTCTGCTGTTGTAGGAGAAGTAGGTCCAAGTGATGAAATCTTAAACTTAGGAGAGACTGAAGGTTGGACTAGGGTGACTGTGAATGGAAAGACAGGCTATATCAGATCAGACCTTTTAATTAAAAAATAAAACATGGGGTTGTTGCAAATTGTGAATAACTACCGTCCCATCATCATAGGGTTCTCTCTCAAAGTTTGCCTCTTTCGGCCGGCGGGCCACTTTTAGCTCACCGGCTCAAGGAGGTGAAACTTCACGAGAGGTTCCTATGATGATATTGGGAGGATTTATTCATTCTGCAACGGCCCCACTTTTTTGTTAACTTATGGCAAACTTATGTTATAATTAAACTAGAGAGGTTTAAATGATTGAGATAATAAAAAATATGTTTATGCCAATCTTTATAGTAATAGCTGTTATAAGCTTGATTGACTTTCTCCTAGAAGGAAGAAAGCTTTCTGCCTATATTAGTGCAGTTACAGCTATAGCTGGGGGCCTATGCCTGGTAATATCTATAATAAGTCCAAATAGCGATTTGTTTATGCAACTATATTTATTGTTATTTTTACTATCCATATCGCTGGTGATTTTGGCTTTAAAAAAACAAATAGATGCCTTTACCTGGATTGGTATCGCCCTTATGGTGGTAATGTTGTACCTATTACTGAGATTTCCATTAATATGAAAAAGAGGTTTATATGATAAATATCAAAAACTTAAAGAAAATTTATGACAATGGTTATGAGGCTCTGAAGTCAATTAACCTTGATATCGAAGATGGGGCCTTGGTTACCCTTCTTGGACCTAGTGGTTGTGGCAAGTCTACAATCCTAAATATCATCGCAGGTATACTAGATCCAACAGAGGGAGACATTGCCTTTGACGGAGAATCTATTGTAAATAAACATCCTAAGGACCGAGATATAGGCATGGTCTTTCAAAACTACGCCCTTTATCCACATATGACTGTTCTTGAAAATATAATCTTTCCCCTAGTTGTAGGTGAAAATAAGATTAAAAAAGAAGAGGCTGTAAAGATTGCTGAAAAATACATGGAGCTTACCTATATAACAGATATTAAGGATAAGAAGCCAAAGCAAATATCCGGTGGTCAACAGCAAAGGGTGGCTATAGCAAGAGCCTTGGTTAAAAATCCAAAGACTCTTTTGCTTGACGAGCCACTTTCAAACCTTGATGCAAGGCTAAGGTTATCTATCAGAGAAGAGATTAGAAACATAGTAAAGACTGTCGGAGTTACTACAATTTTTGTAACCCACGACCAAGAAGAAGCCCTATCAATAAGTGATTATATAGCCCTTATGGATAAGGGAGTCATCCAACAATACGATATTCCACAAAATCTTTACCTAGAACCTGCCAACCTTTTTGTAGCCAAATTTATAGGAAACCCTATTATAAATATCTATGATATGGAAAATAGGGAGGACGCTTTTGTAAATGGTGATTTAGTAATAGAAAAAGCAAAACTAGTCGAAGCTAGAAAAAAATCTGACCTAGCCAATAAAACCTACCAGGTTGGTATAAGACCAGAGCACTTTAAATTAGATAAGGATGGAATCCTAGAAATAGAAGTAGAAAGCCGTGAAATGATTGGTAGATATATGATCCTACACTTCACTTTAAACGGACAGGCGTCAAGGATTGTAGTTGATTCTTCCCTTGATATAAATCCAAAAGATAAGGTTAGGGTAGGAGTTGACCATAAGGCAATTTATCTATTTACAGAAGACGGAGAAAGGGTCTACTAATGAAAAAGAAAATGACCTACAGGGCAGAGTCTACCAACAAGGCCTGGTTCTTTCTTTTACCAGCCCTATTTTTTATACTAATCTTTAATGTCTATCCACTGCTTAGGACCTTTTATATGTCTGTTCACAGCAACAACATCCTAAACCCGGAATTTGTTGGCTTAGCAAACTTTCCTGCAGTCTTAAATGATAAATTATTTAGACTGGCTATGAAAAACACCCTAATATACTCTATTACGGTTGTGCCTTTATCTATTATAATATCAATGTTTATAGCCTTGATCTTAAATCATAAGATAATAGGTAGTAAGTTTTTTGAAACTATATTTTTTATCCCTTACCTAACAAGTGTGATTGCTGTTGGTATTGTATTTAGGTATTTATTTAACGGACAATATGGTTTTATAAACCACCTGCTATCCTTTATTGGGGTAGGTCCTATAGAGTTTTTGAATAATCCTGACAATAACATGCTGGCAGCTATTATCTTTGGTGTATGGAATGGCCTTGCCTTTAATATTATAGTAATCTTATCTGGCCTAAGAGGTATAGATAAGGATTATTACAAGATAGCAGACACCTTTGGTGCAAGTGGATGGGAACAATTTAAAAAAATTACCCTCCCACAACTTACAAATATAATTACCTTTTTGTTTTTGACAAGCTTTATCTCAAGCTTTAAGGTCTACAACCAAATCTTTGCCCTCTTTAACGGCAAGGCAGGTGTGGGAAATAGGTTAATGACTGCAGTATTTTATATCTATAAGAAATTCTATGTAGAGTACCGTTATGGCCACGCCATGGCAGCAGCAGTAATCTTGTTTTTATTCCTTTTAGTTTTGACCTTTGTCCAAAGGGCGATTATAAGAAAGATTTCGAGGTAAGAGATGAAAAAGATTTTAAAAGGCCTAGCCTTCATATTTATATTGATAATGGCAGCTGTGACCCTCTTTCCATTTCTTTACATGATCTCATCAGCTCTAATGAGCTTTGGAGAGGTAACAGCCATCCCACCAAAATTATTGCCAGCTGTTCCACAATTTGAAAACTTTAGGGAAGCCATGAAGGCTGCTCCCTTTGCTAGATACTTTGTAAATACAGTATTTGTTTCCTTAGTTAATACCTTAGGGACGCTTGCTACAACAGTACTTGCAGCCTTTGCCCTAAACTTTATGAACTTTAAGGGCAAAAAAATGCTCCAAAATTTTATGCTAGCCTTATTGATGGTGCCGTTTGAAATAATTATCTTTACTAATTATTCAACAATTGCCAAACTTGGACTGCTAGATACCTATGTTGCCCTTATAATTCCTTTTATGGCGTCAGTATTTTATATCTTTTATTTGAAAGAATTTTTAAAATCTGTGCCAAAAGAGTTTTATAACGTAGCAAAAGTAGATGGGGCAAGTGATTTTGAATTTATAAGAAAAGTTATGATCCCAATGTGCAAGCAAAATCTCTTTACCATTGGACTTTTAAACTTCATAACAGGTTGGAACTCATTTTTATGGCCAATCCTTGTTACAAATACCAAGGACATGAGGCTAATATCAAATGGTCTATCAGCCTTTGCCACTGAGGCAGGTCAATTAATCCACCTCCAGATGGCAGCATCAACAATAACTATCCTTCCAATCCTAATCCTTTACTTTATCTTTAGGAAGCAAATCCTAAGAGGAGTATCCTTTGGAGGAATTAAGGGTTAAGATTGATTAAAATCTGTTTTAAGGGTATATATTAAATGTAAGTTAAATTAAGTTTGCTTTTACGGGAACTTAGGAAATAAATTTTTTTAAAGGGGAAGAAATGAAGAAAAAATTAACATTACTTGCAGCTCTAGTTTTATCTTTAGGAGTATTTTCAGCTTGTGGCAACAATGCTAACGAAGAAGCTCCAAAAGAAGAAACAAAAGTAGAAGAAAAAGCAGAAGAAAGCAAGGAAGATGCTGAAAAAGCAGAAGACGCCGAAGAAGAAAAAGAAGCTGAACCTGCCAAAGAAGACCAAACTGAAGTAGTATTTTGGCACGCTATGGGTGGTGGCCAAGGAGAAGCTCTTGAAGGCCTTGTAGCTGATTTTGAAAAAGAAAACCCAGATGTAAAAATAACTCTTCAACACCAAGGTGGTTATGGAGATCTTAACCAAATCCTAGTTGCAACTATGCAATCACCTAAGGATCTTCCAACAATTACCCAAGCATATCCTGACTGGATGCTACAATTTAGCGAAGCTGGAATGGTAGCAGACCTTACAGATAGAGTAAATGGTGAAGATGGAATTACCGATTACGAAGACATCTTAGAAGGTGTTAGGGATGAAATAGAACAAGATGATAAGATTATCGGTATTCCATTTAATAAATCAACAGAAGTTTTATGGTACAACCAAGACCTATTTGATGAACTAG
>NZ_CALGYW010000118.1 GCF_937934665.1 uncultured Anaerococcus sp. | reverse complement strand
AAGTCGGTTTTCATTGTAGATAGGGTGGACCTTGATAACCAAACATCATCGGCCTTTTTATCCTATGCTAGAGGCGATGTGGTAAGTGTTGATGAAACTGACAATGTGGGAGACTTGGTTAATAAACTGATATCACCTGGCAAGGCTATGGTTGTCACAACAGTCCAAAAATTAAATTATCTGATAAAAAGATACGAAAACAAAACCACACCAAAGGCCAAAAAGCTTAAGGATTTGAACCTTGTCTTTGTGGTTGATGAGTGCCACAGGGCTGTTTCTAGCGAAAAGCAAAGGGAGATTAACAAATTTTTTGCCAAAACCCTTTGGTATGGTTTTACAGGTACGCCGATTTTTGTGGAAAATAAAAAAGCTGCCAAGGGCGATTTGGCAAGGACCACAGAAGAACAATATGGCAAGTGCCTCCACGAATACAATGTCAAAAACGCCATCGAAGATAAGGCTGTCCTTGGATTTCAAGTAGAATACAAGTCAACTATTGGGGAAGATTCTCTCTATGATTTGATCAAGGCAAGTGGTCATGAAGATGAATATAGATTGATGGATGAAATAGAAAAAGAATCCTATATCCCAGCAGAGGCCTACGAAAGAGAAGACCACATGGTCCAAGTCATTGACACTATAGTAAATAAGTCAAGGCTTAAATTTGGCCTAGATAGGGGAAGCGGCAAGACCTTTTCGGCCATTCTTACAACTTCATCTATAGCAAATGCCCAGGCCTATTACGAACTTTTTAAAAAGCTAAAAAATGATGAGCTTGACCTAAAAATTTCAAAAAGAGTAAGAGAGTCTATGAAAGATTTCCCCAAGGTCGCCATTACTTATTCTATAGCTGACAATGTGGAAGAAACTGGCCTAAATAAGGAAGAGATGAAAAAGTCCTTGGCAGATTATAACGAGACCTACGGTACAAGTTTCGGTCTTGATAATATCAGGGCCTACAATGCCAATTTAAACGATAGGCTAGCGAGGAAGAAATCAATCTATAAGTCAAGGAGCGAGCAAGTCGACCTGGTTATAGTTGTAGACAGGCTCCTAACAGGTTTTGACTCGCCATCAACAGCGATTTTATTTATTGATAGGCCGCCGATGACTTCTCAAAACCTAATCCAAGCCTTTTCTAGAACAAATAGGATTTATGATAAGTACAAGGCCTTTGGCCAAATTGTGACCTTCCAAAAGCCATATACCTATGAGCAAGCTATAGAAGAGGCCTTCAAACTCTATGCCAATGGCGGTGAAAGGTTTATCCAGGCACCAAGTTTTAAGGAGAGTTTAGCTCTCTTTGATGAGGCCTACCATAATTTTAAGGATATGGTGAAAAATCCTTCAGATGTGGCAAAGATAAGTGATGTAAAAGATATGGTTTCCTATTTAAAGGCCTTTCAAAAACTCGATAAGACTTTAGCAAGCATTAAGGTTTATGGAGAATTTGACGAAGATTATTTCCATGAAGTTTATGACCTAAGTGACGAAGACTTGGAGGAATATGCAGGCCACTACAACAATATCAAAGAAATAGTTAAAAAAATGATGGGAAATGATGGAGGAGTTCCAATTCCGATTGATTACGTGGATATAGGTTATGAATCCCTCACTGTTTCCAAACTTGATATAGATTTTTCCTATCTTGATAATCTCCTCGATGCTTGCAACAAGGAAGCCCAAGAAAATACCTATGATGAGATGAAAATTAGCAGACTAGTTAAAGAATTTTATGACCTATCCAAAAAAGCTAGTAAAACTAATCCTCAAAAAGCCCTTATTTATGAAAATACCCTCAATGATTTGCTAGAAAATCCTAACAAATATAAGGATAAGGATATGGCAGATGTGGTAGGGGGTCGTATTTATAGGAAATACGAGGCTGGTATAGATAAGCTTGCCAAAGAAGGAAAGATTAGCAAGAAACTTGCCATGTACTATGCTGAAACCTTCGATAAGGACCTTGCTGCAAACGAGCAAAAAGCTGCCCAAAATCTAATAGCAGAAGCTGACATAGAGGCTATCCAAGAAGAATACGGCCTAAAAAACTTTAGGGCCAAAAAATACCTAAGAGACATCGCCTACAAGATTGCCAAAGAAGATGTGGCAGGCTACATGACTTGATTGGCACTAGGTTTTAATATTAAATATAGGTTAGGGAAATTTAATAAAAAATATTAAAAAGGCTATGAGATATTAAACTCATGGCCTTTTGTTTTATCTTTCAAATTGTGCTTTATAAAGGTCGGCGTAGAAGCCGTTTTTATTTATTAATTCTTGGTGCTTGCCCTTTTCTATTATGTCGCCGTCTTTCATTACTAGGATTAAGTCGGCGTTTTTGATGGTTGATAGTCTGTGGGCTATGACAAAGGAGGTTCTGCCGGCTGCTAGTTTGTCCATGGCTTCTTGGACTATTTTTTCTGTCCTGGTATCTACTGAGCTTGTCGCTTCATCAAGGATAAGGATTGGGGTCTTACTTACCATGGCGCGGGCTATAGTTAGAAGCTGAAGCTGGCCTTGGGAGAGGCTTTGCTTGTCGTTTAGGACTGTATCGTAGCCGTCTTCTAGGGTCCTTATGAAGTGGTCTAGGTTGACTTTCTTGCAGACATCAATTAGGTCATCGTTTTTTATATTTTCCTGACCAAAGGTTATATTTTCCTTGATTGTCCCTTCAAAGACCCAGGAGTCTTGGAGGACCATACAAAATTGGTCTCTTAGGTTTTCCCTTGTTAGGTCTTTGGTGTCTATCCCATCTAGGAAGATTTTCCCTTTATCTATTTCATAAAACCTCATAAGGAGGTTTACTATGGTGGTTTTACCTGCTCCGGTTGGGCCTACTATGGCGATTTTCTCGCCTGGATTTACCTTGACACTAAAATCTTTTATTATAGTGCGATCTGGACTGTAGCCAAATTTTACATTTTTAAATTCGACCTCGCCTTTTACCTTACTTATAAGATTTTTTGGCCTTTCTTTTTCTTCTTCTTTTTCATTTAGAAATTCAAATACTCTTTCTCCTGCAGCAGCTGCTCTTTGGAGGGTATTAAAACCTTGGGCAATCTGGGAGAGAGGTTGGGTAAAGAGTCTTACGTAGATCATAAAGGCAACTATTACCCCAAAGGAGATTTTACCCTCTATGGCGAGGGCTCCTCCTACAATACAAACCATTACATAGGAGAAGTTTCCTGAAAATTGCATGATTGGCATCATTAGACCTGATAGGAATTGACTCTTCCAGGCACTTTCATAAAGTTTGTCATTGGTATTTTCAAATTCTTCTATTATCCTAGATCCTGCGTTGTAGACCTTGATGACTTCATGGCCAGTATAAACCTCTTCTATTTGGCCGTTTATTTCTCCTAGGTTTTTCTGTTGGGCCTTGAAGTAGCTTTGAGATTTTTTCATTAATACTGCCATAAGGATAAAACCAATTAGGGAGCTTATAATAGTGGTAATGGTAAGGGTCACAGAGTTTAAAATCATCATTACAAGAGATCCTATAAGCATTACAAGACTTGTAAGAAGGGTGCCTATGGCTTGGTTTAAGCTTTGGCTTATGGTATCGACGTCGTTTGTAACCCTTGATAGGATATCTCCAATGGTAGTTGTATCGTAGTAGCTAAAGGGAAGCTTGTTTACCTTTTGGGAAATTTTTTGCCTAAAGTTTTTTGATATTTTTTGGGTTACATCAGCCATTATGAAGGATTGGACCATGTTTAGGATAAGGGAGGCTAGGTAGAAGATAAGTAGCATTATAGATAAGTTTCTTACTACTGTCATATCTATAGTAGAAGCTACTGGCCTTCCCTTAATTATTTGAGGTAGGCCCTTACTTATCTCGTTGGTTATTAGCTTAAGTTTATCAGGTCCTATAATTTGAAGTAAGGTTGCAATCATAGATGCTATTAAAGAAATTATTATTAGGGGCAGGTAGGGTTTTAGGTAAGATATCATCTCTGCCATAGTTTTTTTGAAATTCTTAGGTTTTTGAAGTTCTTTTCTAGCCATTTAATTCCTCCTCACTTAGTTGAGAATGGGCAATTTCCTTGTAGACTTCACAAGTTTTTAGTAAGTCTTTGTGTTTACCGACTCCTACCATTTCTCCATTTTCAAGAACTACTATTTGATCTGAATCCATGATTGAGCCTACCCTTTGGGCGACTACTACTGTGGTAGAATCTGGATAAGTTTTCTTAAGCTTGTGTCTAAGGTCGCGGTCTGTCTTAAAATCTAGGGCGGAAAAGGAGTCATCAAAAAGGTAGATTTCAGGATTTCTGTAGACAGCTCTAGCTATAGCTAGTCTCTGCTTTTGACCGCCTGATACATTTTTACCAAGCTGGGCTATTTCATGGTCATATTTATCATCGTATTTTTCGATAAATTCACTTGCTTGGGCAATATCTGCCGCTTTTTTGATTTGTTCAAAATCTTCATCATTTTCTCCAAAGGAAATATTTGATTTTATATCTCCTTTAAAGAGGAAAGATTTTTGAAGGACTGCTCCTAGTTTTTCGTAGAGCACCTTTTGCTTATAGTCTCTTATATCAACACCATCTACTAAAATTTTGCCCTCTGTGGGATCATAAAACCTCATTAATAGGTTTAGGATGGTACTTTTGCCTGACCCTGTTGAGCCAATTATTGCAAGTTTCTCGCCTCTTTTGACCTTGAAATCTATATCTTTTAGGATATATTGCTCAGAATCGGTATACTTAAATGAAACCTTGTCAAAGATTATGGCATAAGGACTAGGGTCATCAGACTCTACGATTTCTCCATCCATAATAGAAAGCTTAGTATCTAAAACTTCATTGATACGGCTAGCAGATATCTCAGCCCTTGGTAGCATTATAAAAATCATACTCATCATCATAAAGGACATTATTACTTGCATGGCATAGGATGAAAATACTACCATATCTGAAAAGAGGGTGTACCTATCCATAAGGCCTGCCTGGTTTATAAGGTTTGCGCCTATAAAATATATTACTAGGGTAAGGATTGACATGGTAAGGTTGATAGTTGGAAAAAGTGTTGCCATGAGCTTGCTTGTAAAAAGCTGGGTTTTGGTTAACTCTTCATTGGCCTTATCAAACTTATTTTCCCTGTAGGACTCTGAATTGTAGGCTCTAATAACTGATAGTCCTGTTAGGTTTTCTCTTAAAACCCTGTTGATATTGTCAGTCAAAGTTTGCATCATCTTAAACTTTGGCATAACTAGTACCATGATTATAGCTACAAAAATTATTAGGATAAGAAGGGCAAGGCCTGTTGCAAGGGTCCATTCAAAACCCTTGTTATAAATTTTTGTCACAGCCCATATAGCCATGATTGGGGCTTTGACAAAGATTTGAAGGCCCATTACTACTACCATTTGGATCTGAGTTATATCGTTAGTTGACCTAGTTATAAGACTTGCTGTAGAAAATTCATTGATTTCCTTTTGGGAGAAAGACTCAACCTTGGAAAAAAGTCTAGATCTTAAGTCTCTTGCGAAGGATGATGAAATCACAGCAGATAGGTAGCTTGTCATAATTGTAGCAAAAAGGCTAAGTAGGGCACAAAGAAGCATCCACTTGCCAGCGCCTATTATATCTCCTACACTATGGCCAGGGCTTTGGACGTACATGGTAATTTTTGACATGTAGTCAGGGATTTTTAGGTCTAGGTAAACAGTTCCTACTATCAAAATTAGGCTTAGGAATATCTGCCAGACCTGTTTTTTATTTAAATATTTAAAAATCTTTATCATCTTCTACTTCTCCAAATTTTTCCTTATAAATTTTTTTGATTTGAGGAAGGTTAGTTTCGATTTTTTCGACAATTCTAACAAAATCCTCACTATCCTTATCTCCAAGGAGGTCAAACATAGTTGTTATAGCAAAATTCATCTGTTGATTTTTTACTTCTACAAACTCATATCCGTCTTTAGTTAGGCTAACTAGGGTTTTTCTCCTATCTTCTTTGTCGGTTTCTCTTATAATAAGGTTTTTATTTTCCAGGTTGTTGATGATTTTAGCAACTCTGGCACTAGAGATCCCCATAGCTTTTTCTATATTTTTGGGATATATAGAACCTCCGTTTTTGTCAATTAAACTTATAACCATATTCTCGCCCCTTACAGAATCATTTATTTTTCTGTGAGAATCATTATGGCCGATTTCATATAAACTTTTGATAAGTCTTTTAACTAAATTTTTATCCATAAGCACTCCCTTTCACTAACGCTGTTAGCTATTTTACTAGCGGATAAAAATCCTGTCAATATTTTTTGAAATGCAGCGGGTTTTTACTGCAAAAATCCAAGTAAAACAGTACTATATTATATATAAATATAAAAAATGTGAAGGGATTAGTATGAATTTTTTTGATAATTTTATTACGAGCCTTATGTTAATTAGGGTAACAGATATTGTAGATATTACTATAATAGCCTTTGTTGTTTATAAGCTTTTTTCAATCCTTAAAAACACTAGGGCGGAGCAGGTTTTAAAGGGACTTATCTTTGTCCTTATTTTTGCATCGATTGCAGATATTCTAAACTTAAATACTGTATCCTGGGTTATGAACCAATTTTTGACTGTGTCTTTGGTCTTTATAATCGTAGTCTTTCAGCCAGAGCTTAGGACAGGTCTTGAAAGAATAGGAAGGGGCAGGTCAATTTTTACAAGCGATAGGAATAAGAGGGATGAGGACTCTATAAATGAGCTTGTCCTTGCTATGAGTTCCTTATCTAGGCAAAAAATCGGTGCCCTAGTTGTTTTAGAAAGACAAACAGGTCTATCTGACATTATAGAGTCAGGAACTATGCTAAATGCAGATATTTCAAGTGAGCTTCTTATAAATATCTTTATACCAAATACCCCCCTCCATGACGGGGCAGTTATTATTAGAGAAAATACCATCACAGCTGCAGCTTGCTATCTTCCACTTTCTAGCTCAAATACCATAGCCAAGGAGCTTGGCACCAGGCACAGGGCAGCCATAGGGATGACTGAAAAGTCAGATGCAGTTGTAATTATAGTTTCAGAGGAAACTGGAAATATCTCTATAGCTGAAAATGGAGTTATAAATAGGTATTTTGACGAGGATTCCCTAAGAATTAGGCTACAAAAGGAACTTACAGAAAAGAGGGAAGATGATGAATAAATTTTTAGAAAAATTTAAAAAAATCAATGGCAATAGCGATAAGCAGCTTCTTATCCTTTCTATAATAGTTGCTATCTTTATGTGGGCCTATGTAACAACATCTACAAATCCTTCTACTAGTAGGACTTTTAGAAATGTGCCAATTATTATCCAAAACCAGGATAAACTAGAAGAGAGGGGATATACAATTGTAAGTAAGGATGATATAACATCTGTAAATGTGAGACTAACTGGATCTAGAGATAATATCGTAAACCTAAAGGCTGACGATATCCAAGCAGCTATAAATGTTATGGATTCTAGGGACGGGATAAAGTCAGTAGATGTAAAGACTGACACTCCTTCAGGAATTAGCCTTGAGTGGGTAGATCCTTCTAAGGTTAATCTCAACATCCAAAGAATTATCGAGAAAGATATGCCAGTAAATGTGGTTATAGCTGATAAGCTAAAAGATGGCAAGATTGTAGAAGTTAACGAGCAAAATCCAGAAGTCATAAAAATCAAGGGACCGGAGTCGGCAATAAACCAAGTTGATAGGATAGAGGCTCATATTGATGATGAAGAATACCTTGACGGTAAGATTCACAATGTCAACTTAGAGGTACTTGATAAAAATGGTAAAGTTGTTGAAGGAGTTGACCTAGATTATAAGGATGTAAATCTTTCTTTCCTAGTCTATGAGACTAAGACAGTAAAGGTTGACCTAAAAGTTAGAGGAGAGGTAGCCAATGGTTATGCAGAAACCCTAAGGGCTGTTTCACCAGATACTGTTATTATAAAGGGTCCAGGCCAGCTTATTCGTGATATAGAAGAAATATCAACCCAGACTATCATCGCAGGCTATATTAGATCTTCAAAATCAGGTGAGGTTAAGCTTGATCTTCCTGAAGGCGTAAAGGTCTACGATGGAGATGATATTGTAAACTACAAGATAGAAGTTCAAAAAATCCCAAATACAAATAGGGATAAGTCAGATAATGAATAAAGAAGAAGTTTTATCAAGGATTGAAGAGGCAGGTTTTAAATCCTACCTGGTAGGAGGTTATGTCCGAGATTTACTCATGGGAAGGCCTTCTTCTGATATAGACATAGCTACAAGGGCAAGGCCCTATCAAATAAAAGAAGTTTTTAAGGATTTTAAGACAATTGATGTTGGCAGAAGTTTTGGGACTATAAAGCTTATTGCCGATGAGTATGAATATGAAATAACAACCTTCAGGACAGATTTATCCTATAGGGATAAGAGAAGACCTGATGCAGTTTCCTTTTCAGATACAATCGAAGAGGACCTGAAGAGGAGAGATTTCACAATAAATGCCATGGCCCTTAGAAATGGTAAGCTAGTTGACCCCTTCGGGGGTCAAAATGATCTTAAGAGAAAAATCATAAGGGCTGTAGGAGATTCTGATGAGAG
>NZ_CALGYW010000117.1 GCF_937934665.1 uncultured Anaerococcus sp. | reverse complement strand
AAATTCAAGTATTTTTATATTTATTCTTAAAAGTCCAGTTTTTAATACGTTTTTGCTTGATTTTATGTATAATTGTAGTATATTTTATATAGGCTCTTATAGATTTATCAATGTTTTAAAAATTTTCTAGCCTAGATTTTTTGAATAGATACATTTTAATATCTGTAGATCTTTATCGAATTTGTCTGAGAAATTACTTTATATATGCATAGAAAAAGGCTCGTTTCCTGCCTAAGGCAGGCTACAAGCCTTTATTTAATCCTAGTTTAAAGCTAGGTCTTTTTATTTATTTTTTCTTTTTCTCTTTGCTACTCTTTTATTTTGCTTTTTACCAAAAAACTTATGGTAAAGTTGGTTAACTAGGTCCATCACTTCAGGAATCCTCGCAAGTAATATCACTAGCAAGTAAACAAGGCCTGCAAAGATAATTGCTAGAAAAAGAGCTAGGATATGACTAATCCTACTTGCAAGCGCACCGTAGCTTACATATGCTAGGTAAGCCATAAGAGAAGTTGCAAGGATGATCTTTCCTAGGGAAATTAGGGTTTTTTTAAAATTAAAGGCTCCAAAATTATCCCTAAACTTATAAATCATCATTATAGAGCCAATGGCAGTTGATGTAACTGTAGCATAGGCTAGACCTTGGATATCAAAATATTTTATAAATACAAAATTCAATATAACATTTAAGGCTTGTTGGATAACAACAATTATAACAGGAGTCTTACTATCGCCAACTGCATAAAATCCCCTATCCACAACATCTGTTAGAGATTGGAAAATAATATAAGGTGCGTAGGCAGAAAGTAGGCTTGCTACAATAATTGTATCATCACTAGTAAAGGCCTTTCTCTCAAAAACAAGCTCAATAATAGGTTCTGCTAGGACCATCATACCAACAGTAGCTGGTATAACTAGGGTCATAGTTGTAACAACTGCTGATGAGATTGATGTTTTCATCTGGCTGATTTTTCCAGCCTGGCCCAGGTGGGCAATCTTAGGAAAGATAGCTGTTGTAACAGATACAGTAATTACCCCAGTTATTAGGGTAAGCATAGTTTTTGAGTAGAATAATTTTGAAATAGCAGCCTTACCAAAAAAGTATGATGCCATAGAGTTATCAGCTATTATAGATAACTCTCCTGCAGCTGAGGATATTATTATTGGTATAGCCACAATCATTAGACTTCTAACATACTTGTTATGGATGTCTACTATTTTTTTATGCTCATAGCCCGCTTGTCTTGCTGCCTTAGGAAATAAAATATATTGTAAGACATTTCCTAAAAGAGCTCCTATTATTAGTAAGTAAGGATTTCCAGTTAGACCTGTAAGAACGGTAAAGATAATTATTACAATATTCATCAAGATCCCAGTTATAGCAGGATCAAAGAAATTGCCCTTAAGGTTTAAATAACCCCTAAAAATTGCAGAATACAGATAAGCAAAGACTGCAAACATCATTATCCTAGTATAGTTTGTTGCAAGGTCAAGCCACTCGCCCTCAAGGTCTGGACTTAAAATTTTAGAAAAAGGCCTTGCAAAGACCAGGCCAAAAATTACCGCAAATAGTCCAAATCTCATCAAGATATTGAAGACATTTGAGGTAAAAGCTTCGGCTGCTTCCTCTCCCTCTTCATTTTTTGCCTTGTTATATATAGGTATAAAACCTGAAATAATACCCATAGCCACGAAGTTTGATACAACCACTGGAAGGGTATTTGCTGTTGTATATACACTTTTTAAATCACCTGCTCCGATAAATGACGCCATCACTGCTTCTCGTACAAAGCCAAAAACTTTAGAGATGATGGTTATAATCATGAGCATCAATGTAGTTTGCCCCATATTGTTCCTCTCTTATAAAATCTTTCCTTTATTATATCTAATTATGGGTCTATTTACAAATATGAAGGAAATTCTTTATAGCTTTCAAAAATAAAAAAGAACCCAGCCTAGCTAGGTTCCTTAAATTTATTTTTGTAAGACTGAATCGTCTGGTTTATCTTCTTTTGGAATCAAGGTATTATCTGCTGGAGAATTAAAGATTGATTCTTCAGAGAAGGCTTTAACAGCTTTTCCTGATTTTCTAATATCCACTACTGTACCAGGTCCACCTACACATCCTCCTGTACAAGCCATACCTTCTATTAGCTTACCATCCATCTTTCCAAGTTTAGCCATCCTAGCAAGTTTCATACAATCTGCTAGACCTTCAGCTTTTTCTATATTAACCTTGGCATCTGGATTTATTTCGTGGATTCTCTTTTCAACTGCTTGAGCAACTCCACCGCTTACTGCGTAGTACCTACCTGTTTTAGAAGCATCCATAATATCTTCTTCTACTTCTATCTCAGCTGGTTCTATACCCTTAGCAAGAAGCATACCTAAAAGTTCTTCGTAGGTTATAACAAAGTCTATAACTTCAGCTACTTCTGGTTCTAGAGCTTCAAGTTTTTTAGAAATACATGGACCTACGAAAACTACCTCACAATTTGGATCACGTTTTTTCATTTGCTTGCCTGAGTAAATCATAGGTGTAGATGATTCTGAAATCTTATCGTTGATTTCTGGGAAGTTTTTCCTAACCATTGACTTCCATGAGAAGCAGCAAGAAGTACCCATAAATGGAATCTCACCTGTTGGTACAAGCTCTAAAAATTCGTGGGCTTCATTTAGAGTTGTAAGGTCAGCGCCAAGTCCAACTTCTATAACATCATCAAAACCTAAAAGTTTTATAGCTTCTTTTATTTGTTTTGGACTAACATGGGCTCCAAATTGACCAACAAAGGATGGAGCAACTACAGCATAAACTTTTCTGTCAGATTGAAGAGATTTGATAAGTTGGTAGATTTCACTCTTATCAGAGATAGCCCCAAATGGGCAAGAAATAATACATTTACCACAAGCTACACACTTATCTTCATCAATTTTAGCACGTCCTAGTGGGTCAGATGATATAGCCTTAACCCCGCAGCTTTCTGCACAAGGTCTTTTTTGGTGGTTTATAGCATTGTATGGGCATGCGTCTACACACTTACCACATTTGATACACTTATCTTGGTCAATAATCGCTCCCTTGGCTGTGTATTCTACAGCGTTTTTAGGACAGACATTTACACATGGGTGTCCTATACAAGCATGGCATTGGTCTGTAACTGTAACTTTATTTTCTGGACATGCTTCACAAGCAATTTTAATAACTGATACTAATGGTGGATGGTAAATTCTTCTATCTACGTCCATTTCAGCAAGTCCTTCAGTGATAGCTTCTGTCTTATCAGCAGTTCTAGCATCTAGACCTATACACATTCTAAGTCTTTCGCCCATAACCGCTCTTTCTCTAAAGATATTTTCCCTATAGGAAGCTTCTTCACCAGGAAGAATGTTATAAACCTCAAGACCAATATCGGTTAGCGGTCTATTTTCATAGGCAATTTTGGCAATTGCCTCAAAAGCCATCCTTCTAATATTTAATATATCTATGTAAGATTCTTTCATTTAATACCTCAATTAACTACTTATTTTCTATTTTTCTAGGGCAGACTCTAATTTTTCTATGTCAATTTTGACAATGGCATGCATCTTTTCCATAAGGACTTCAGGTTTAGCCTTGGTTATGTACTCACCGTCTATTTTTACAATAGGTGATTGTCTGTCTGACCCTTCTACTTCATCCATGATGTTCTTATATAAAATTTCAATTTCAGGAGCTTTTCCTAAATTTTCAACTTCATAAGCAATATCAGTATCTCTTTTTACTAGCTCTGCGGAATCATGTAAATACTCATTTCCGTGGGCTGTACATCTTGCACATGAACATATAGTTACCTTCATCTCAGTCTCCTTTTTATATTCTTACATCAATTGTATCAAATATAACAAAATATTTCAATACATACTATCCTCTATCATTTATTGGTATTTCTATTATAAAAGTAGAACCCTCTCCAAACCTACTTTCTAAATCTAGTTTAAAATCTAGACTATCTGCTATATGTTTTGCAATAGAAAGGCCTAGGCCTGTTGATTTTACCTTCCTATCCCTTGACTTATCAGCCACATAAAATCTCTCGAAAACTCTCTTTATATCAGAATTTTTTATGCCTATGCCAGTATCTTTTATAAAAATCCTCATAGACCTATCTATCAGTATCGAAGAAATCTCGATAGAGCCTCCTTCCTTATTATATTTGATAGCATTTTCATAAATATTTGATAAAAGATCTACAAATAAAGACTTAACTGTATAAACCCTATAGGTTGTAAGATTGTTTGTTACTTGGATGTTTCTTTTGTTAGATTTTTGCCTAAATTTATCTATTATTGCATCCATTTCCTCTTTGACATCTACATAGGATTTGGCTAAGTCTAAGCCTTTTTCATCTAATTTTGAAAGTCTTAATATATCGTCTATTATCTCAAGTAATCTATTGCCTTCATCAAAGATTATTTGAGCAAATTTTTTAATATCTTCGTCCTTGGCTATACCTGTAGAAATAAGCTCTGCATATCCATTTATTGAAGTAAGGGGGCTTTTTAGCTCATGGGTTACATTGGCTGAAAATTCCCTTCTCATAAGTTCTGCCTTCCTAGTTTCTGAATTATCTATGATAATTACTACAAAACCCATATTTCCCCCATCATAGATTGGGTCAATAAAAATTTTAAGGTGGTAAGAATTTGCATCAAAAGATAGGCTCTTAGACCTTGATAAGATCCTTGCTTCCTTTAGGGCAAGTTTATATTCCCTACTATCTATCAACTTATCAATCCTTACTGTCTCGTCCTTATTTAAGAAATTTTTCGCAGAGTCATTGATAAGTTCCACCTCTCCCTTGGGATCAAAAACTATAAAGCCCTCTTCCATATTGGAGGTGATATTTTCAAGTTCTCTCATCTGTCTTTTGAGGATGGATATGTTTTTTTCAAGCTTGACATTTTTATTTAAAAGATTTCTATAAACCTTGCCTACATCTTCAAAATCTTCTCCGACCTTATTAAAATCATAGTATTTATCAAATTTTGATATTTTTCTTGCATAAATGTCTAGTCTTTTGTCTATGTATAAATGAGATAGGATAAGTAACCCTAAGCTCAGGCCCAGAAATAGGAAACTTATCTCGTATTCTTTTGTATAAAAACCAACAACCACAGCAAAGGCGGTCGCTATGGTTGTTGTAATACTTAATGATTTTTTTGTTAATTTCTTCATATCTCTCCGAATTTATAACCCAAATTTCTTACAGTAGTAATATACTTGCCAGAATTTTTTAGTTTATTTCTTAGACTTGCTATGTGAACGTCAACAGTCCTTGTCTCTCCCTGGTAGCCATAGCCCCAGATCTTTAAAAGAAAGTCATCTCTAGTGATGACATTTCCTAGATTATTCATAAATAGGTTTAACATCTCAAATTCTTTGTAGGTTAAATCTATTTTTTCCCCGTCAACTTTTACAGTTCTCTTTTTGGTATTTACACTGATATCCTTATAAGTCAAATGATCATGGTTAGCCCTATTTACACGACGCAAGATAGCCTTTACCCTTGACAAAAGCTCTAGAATTGAAAATGGTTTGGTTATATAATCATCAGCTCCACTTTCAAGACCTAAGACCTTGTCAAACTCATCGGTCTTGGCTGTAAGTATTATCACAGGAAGGTCAGAAAACCCCCTTATTTCTTTTAGAATACTAACCCCGTCCTTGCCTGGAAGCATAAGGTCTAAAAGTAAAAGTTCACAAGGATTAGCCCTAATTTCTTCTACTATAGATAGGCCGTCCTCAAAGGCCTTAACTTCATAACCTTTTTCTGTAAGGGCATAGCTTACCAAATTTCTAATTGCACCATCATCTTCAACTACATATATCATTATAACCTCGTTGCTAAGTCTGCCACCCTGGCAAATCTATCGCCAAGCCTTTCAAAGTATTTAAATAGAAGAATCTTATTAGATAATTCCACTGCATCTATCCTGTCATTTTTGTTTTCATCTGCCACAAAAGTTATGGCATCTACAAATACCTTGTTATTTATCTCGTCTTTTTCAATTGTATCAAGGGCTAGGTCCTTATCATTTTTTATAAAGGCCTCTATCCCGTCTTTTATCATCTTGCTTTCATTTTCTATAAATTTTTTTAAGAAATAAATTTCTTTCTCGCTTACCTCGTAGACTTTAAGAATTTCTGCCACAGAATTTAGATGGCTTGCAATTCTTTTAAATGTAGAGGCAAGTTTTATTTCCATTTGCAAAAGTCTTAAATCTCTTGCTACTGGTTGTTGGAGGGCAAGAAGCTCAAAACAAAATCTCTCTATGCCAGCTGCCCCTCTTCTAATATCATCGTAAAGTTCTATGACATGGTCCAAATTCTCATCATTATTATTCTCAAGGTAGAGGTCAATCCTATCATAGGAAATAAGAATAAGTTGGCTTACTTCCTTGCTCATTTCCTTAATTGATCCCAAATCACTGTTAAACCTAGTTCTCATTATCCAAACCTTCCTGTGATATAATCTTCTGTCCTTTTATCAGATGGATCTTCAAAAATCTTTTTGGTTTCATTCATCTCTATAACCTCACCTGTAAGGAAAAAGGCTGTTTCATCTGAAATTCTTGCTGCTTGTTGCATGTTGTGAGTTACTATTACTATGGTATACTTTTCCTTTAACTCGTCCATCAAATCTTCTATAGCAGATGTTGATATAGGGTCAAGAGCACTTGTAGGCTCATCCATCAAAACAATTTCTGGGTTTACTGATAGGGTTCTTGCTATACAAATCCTCTGTTGTTGACCACCGGAAAAAGATAGGGCATTTTGATCAAGTTTATCCTTGACCTCATCCCAAATTGCAGCAGATTTTAAAGAATTTTCTACTATTTCATCTAGGGTATCCTTATCCTTGATGCCTGATATTTTGGGACCATAGGTTATATTATCATAGACTGATTTAGAAAAGGGGTTAGGCGATTGGAAAACCATGCCAACATTTCTACGAAGACTTACGACATCTACATCTTTTTTGTAAATATCCTTTCCTTCTATTTCTATTAAACCTTCTATCTTACATGAATCAACAAGGTCATTCATCCTATTAAAACACTTAAGAGTGGTTGACTTTCCGCACCCTGATGGACCTATGAAGGCTGTAACCTTACCCTTTTTGATATCCATATTTACTTTTTTTAGGGCCTTGAAGTTATCATACCAAAGGTCTAGGTCCTTAACCAAAATGGCTGTACCCTTATCTCCTACATCTCTTTTTTTAATTATTGATTTATTTTTCTTATTTATTTCTTGAGCCTTTTTAAACATATTATCTTCTAGGGGGCCTTTTTCTTTTGTTTTTTCCATTATTTCTCCTAAGCTTTTGTTATTTTTTTACTAATCCTTGTAGATACAAAGTTAATTAGGACCACAAAGACTAAAAGAAGTACTGCTGTGGCGTAGGCTTCTTTGACATGAAATCCTTCACTTGATAGGACATACATGTGAACTGCCATGGTCCTTGCTGATTTAAACAAGCCTTTTGGTATATCAGGTACACTACCCATGGTAAATATTAGGGCAGCTGATTCTCCTACAATCCTACCTGTTGATAAAAATATTCCGCCAAGTATACCATCCATGGCATCTGGTAATACAACTTTAAAAATAGTTTGGATCTTGCTAGCTCCAAGAGCTAGGGAGGCGTGTGCCTGAAGGGGATTTACAGTCAAAATCGCCTCCTCAGTTGTTCTAATTATGGTAGGTAAAATCATGATTGCTACAGTAAGACATCCTGCAAGAAGTGAATACTGCATACCTAGACCACGTCCAGCACTCGATACAAAAAACAAGTAACCAAATAGGCCATAAACTATAGATGGAATTGACGAAAGTATTTCAGTTGAAAACCTAACAGCTTTGATTAGAAACTTATTTTTTGCATAGTTTGATAGGTAAATTGCTGTAAAAATTCCTATCGGAAGAGCAATTATCAAGGTTAAAACTATTGTCATTAGAGTTGTTATTAAGGCAGGCATTAAAGAAACATTTTCTGTAGTATATTGAAGTTTGAATAGACCTGGAGTAATGTTTGGTATACCTTTTATCAAAATATAGGCAATAATAATCCCAGACATAGCATAGCCTAATGTCACTAGGAGCATTATTGTTCCTTTGAAAAATTTGCTCATAAAATCTCCTATAATCTTTCTTCGGTTTTATTTCTTATAATATTAAAAATGATATTTATTATTAGGATAAATATAAATAAAACCATACCTGTTGCAATTAGAGCTTGCCTATGCATACCAGCAGCATATCCCATCTCTAGGACGATATTAGTTGTAAGTGTTCTTACACCCTTAAAGATTGATGAAGGCATCATTGGTTGGTTGCCTATTACAAGGTAAACCGCCATGGTTTCACCAATCGCCCTACCTATGGCAAGGATAATTGATGAAAAAATACCAGATTTTGCATAAGGTAGCATTACCTTATAAATTGTTTCTTCTTTTGTTGCGCCAAGGGCAAGAGAACCTGTCATAAAAGTTTTTGGCACTTGTCTCAGTGAGTTTTCAGAAATATTTACCATAGTTGGTAGTATCATTACAGCAAGAAGAATAGATGCTGTTAGCATATTCATACCACTTTTTACATCAAATAAGTCTTTTACTAAAGGTACTAAAACCATCATAGCAAAGAAACCATACACTACTGAAGGAATCGCAGCCATGAGATTCATTAGAGCCTTTAGAGGTTCATAAGTTTTTTTCGCATAATAGGCCATAAAAATTGAAATAGCTAGGCCAAAGGGTAGGGCTATTAAAGTTGATAAACCTGTTACAATAATTGTTCCTATAATCATCGGAAAGATTCCAAATCTTGGATTGCCTGCAGTTGGTTTCCAAACCTTGCCGGTTATGAATCTTAAAAGTCCGTACTCATTTACAAACTTAATTCCTTCAGAAAATATGAAGAAAATGATAAGAAGTATCAGAAATACGGACAATACTGCAGACAAGAGGAAAATTATCTCTCCAATTTTTTCTCTTGTCTTATTCATATTATTTTCCTAGTTCACTTGTATTTGTAAGCTCACCTTTGAAGATTTGTTTTAATTCTTCAAGACTTAAATCTTCTACCTTACTATCTTTATTAACTACTACAGCTATACCGTCTGTTGCGATTACTTCTACAGCTAGAGTTTCTTTTTCTTCATCTTTTAATTCACGACTTGCCATTGCAATATCAGCTGCTCCGTCGATTACTGCTTCTATACCTGCAGATGATCCAGTAGATTGGATTTCAATTTTGGTGTCTGGGTTAAGTTCTTGGTATTTTTCTGCCATTTTTTCCATAAGTGGAGTTACAGATGTAGACCCTGCTACTGTAAGCTTGCCTGATAATCCTGCCGCCTCATATTTTTCAGTCTCTTGAAGTGGAACATAACCTTCATCTAGGCTAAGTTTTTGAGCTTCTTCTGATATACAGAATTTTAAGAAGTCTTTTGCAAGATCATTTAGTTCTGCTTCTTTAAATCCTAGGTTAAATGGTCTAGAGATTTTGTATGAACCATTTACTATATTTTCTTCAGTTGCTTCTACTCCTTCGATTTTAACTGCCTTTACAGTGTCATTTAAAGAACCAAGGGAAATATATCCGATAGCGTTAGCGTCTTGGCTAACTGTTTGCATAACACCGTTGGTTGAGTTCTGTACGATAGCATCTGGGGTTGTCATGTCTTCCTTGGCACCATCAACTTCTTCTTCAAGACCGACAAGTTCTATGAAGGCGCCTCTTGTACCTGAACCATCTTCGCGAGATACAACTGAGAAGTCATAATCCTCTGCATTTGCAGTATCACTTGTTTCTTCTTTTTCTTCTGCTGGAGCTTCAGCTGTTTCTGTTGTTTCAGTTTGAGCTGGTTTTTCTTCTACCTTTTCTTCATTTCCATTTCCGCATCCTGCTAGTACTAGTCCTAGGGAAAGAGTGGCTGCTAAAATTTTCTTATTTGTAATTTTCATATTAATCTCCTTAAGTTTTTAACTTTAAGACTATGATACTAGGAGAATATTCGGTGGGTTTTAAGGATTTGTAAAAACTTTGTAAAATAAAATACCAAAATCGAGTAGGGCTAAATAAATAGCCCTCTCACACCACCGTACGTGCCGTTCGGC
>NZ_CALGYW010000116.1 GCF_937934665.1 uncultured Anaerococcus sp. | reverse complement strand
GGGAAGAGTTTTTGTAAGAAGGCCTTTTTGGATTTTTTGAGAGTCTCCACATAGGACGCCTGGTCTTCAAGACAAGCATCCAAGGTCTCAAAAAGTTCCCCTATTTTTTCTTGTTCCTGCATACCATTAATAACTTTAACTTTTGAATTTGTAAATTCACTTTTGTTTATTATAGGCATCGTCTGAGCACTAACTATATATGTGATTTTTCTAGCGTTTTTTTCTAGCAATGAATAAATATAATTATCTTCATACTCGGAAATTGGTACAACAGCATTAATTTGTTGATTAAATGCAGATTTACAGGTTGTCTGAATTAATTTTCCTATTGTGGCACCTATGCACACAAATAATGTTGATCCTTTTCTAACATTCCTAGATTTTTCTACTCCAAGTTCAGTTAATGTTTTATTTGTTTTATATAAGTATCTATCAGTACCCATATCTGCAGGAGAAGCAAATAATTTTTCACCATTATAGTAATCTTTCACTGAAGTAGAAGGAGTTGTTCCTGTTATAATTTCAGCTATATCACCTAGTCTTTTCTCTTCCCACTCCCCACTAAAGCCAGCAAACCTTAATTCTGGTATCTTCCTAGTCATGGTTTTCTCCAAAGGCTTTGATGAAGGCTTCTAGGTCATGATTTGCCTGGTCATTTGTCCCTACCAATTCCCCTAGGAGGTCAAAAAGTTTTGACTTATTTTCCCCTAGGCTTTCTTCTATGGCCCTTAGGTCCTGGGCCACATCAGCAAGTGGGATTTCTTCTTCCTCTTCAAAGGTGTCGACATATCTTGGGATATTGAGATTGAAGTCATTTTCTTCTATTTCCTCAAAACTTGCGAGGTGGGCAAATTTCTCAACGTCTGCTCTTTCCATATAGGTCTTAAAGATTTTTTCTATATTTTCATCAGAGAGGTTATTTTGGGTTCCTTCCTTGACAAATTCGTCCTTGGCATCTATGAAAAATACCGAACGGTCTTTCTTATCTTTTCTTAGGATCATGAGGATGGTTGGGATAGATGTATTGAAAAATACATTAGCAGGCAATCCTATTACCCCATCGATAGAGCCATTTTCGAGTAGCTTTCGCCTGATTTTACCTTCTGCTCCTCCCCTAAAAAGTGGGCCGTGAGGTAGGACTATGATCATGGTGCCCGTGTCCTTCAAATGGTAAAAACCGTGGAGGAGGAAGGCCATATCTGCCTTTGATTTTGGCGGAAGAATCCCGTAGGCTGCAAATCTCTGGTCATCCAAAAAGCCTTTGGCAGCTGACCATTTGGCTGAATATGGTGGATTCATGAGGACCGCATCAAAGGTTGTTGGCTCATCTGTTGGCCAGTCATCAGCCAGAGTATCCCCGTAGGAAAGGCTCTGATAAGAAAGTGGCACAGAGTGCAAAATCATATTCATACGGGCGAGGTTGTAGGTAGAGTTGTTTTTTTCCTGACCAAAATACCTAATAGAGGTCTTTTCATTAGAAAATTTCCTAGGATTTAACAAAAGTGACCCAGATCCCATGGTTGGGTCATAGACAGTAAAGCCCTTGATGTCTTCCTTGCCTGCCATGG
>NZ_CALGYW010000115.1 GCF_937934665.1 uncultured Anaerococcus sp. | reverse complement strand
CGTAGGCTCTATGTTAAAGCAGACTTTATGGCATATAAAAGCAGACTTAATGACCCCCACAAAGGAGACTTTAAGGAGGGTATTAAAGGAGACTTTAAAGAGAATAATATAAATATAAATAATATAAATAAGAATATAGATACCAGCACAAGTAAACACATGGGTAAATCTCCTAGGAAAAGTGATTACCTAGAAGAGCTTTTAGCAAATATATAAGGAGTTAGGATGGTAAGGGTTAATTTTAAAAATAAGAAGAAATATGTAAACATAGATGGGAGGGACTACGGACCTAAGTCTCTTTATTTTCATATAAAAAGAATGATATCCACCCTAAAATATTTTAAAAGTGAGGGTAAGTGGGATCAAGAAAGGCAAGATTTGGTAAAGACTAACATAAAAGAATATGTAAAAGTTTTTAAAGAAAATTTCTCTGAAGAAGACCTGTGGTGAAAGTAAAAATTTTTAGAGACTTTTAAATGGTGGATAGAATATTAAATAGATAGACAAGAAAATTATGTTTAAGGCTATAAAAAAGCTACAATCAACGTTTTATTTAACTAAATATTTAATAAATAAAAAAAGACAGAATACTTATATTCTGCCTCGTATAACTTGCATAGTTTTAAATTTTATACTGAATAAAATTTCTATGGTGCGGGATAGAAGATTTGAACTTCCACGACCTAAAATCGGTCACAAGATCCTTAGTCTTGCGCGTCTGCCAATTCCGCCAATCCCGCTTAGTATCACTATTGAATGATACTATATTTTTTAGCTTTTGTCAAATAATTTTTCCTAGGAAATCTTTAGCCCTATCTGTATTTGGGTTTGTAAAGAAATCTTTTGGGTTATTACTTTCTTCGACTATTTTTCCGGCATCCATAAAGATTAATCTGTTTGATACTTCTCTTGCAAAGGCCATTTCATGAGTAACTACTAACATTGTCATGGCATCTTTTGCTAAATCTGCCATTAAATTTAGAACTTCCCCAACCATTTCTGGGTCTAGGGCGCTGGTTGGTTCATCAAATAGCATGATTTTTGGATTCATCATGAGGGCTCTAATTATAGCTATCCTCTGTTTTTGTCCTCCGGAAAGCTGGTCTGGATAGGATTTTTCCTTATCTGATAGACCGATTCTTTCTAAGAGTTCTCTGGCCTTTTTTTTAGCTTCATCCTTTTCTAGTTTGCCTCTTAGGATTGGGGCTAGGATTAGGTTGTCAATGATTGTCAAATGGCTAAAGAGGTTGAAATTTTGAAATACCATGCCTATTTCTTCTCTAAGGCTGTTTATATTATAGTCTTTTATATTTTCACCTAAAAATAGTATTTCACCACTATCAATTTCCTCTAGGAGGTTTAGGCTTCTAAGGAAGGTTGATTTGCCTGAGCCTGATGGGCCAATTATTGAAATGACATTTTCCTTATCAACTTTTAAATCTATTCCTTTTAGAACTTCGTTGTTTGCAAAGCTCTTGTGAAGATTTCTAACTTCTAACATGTTGTATCTTCCTTTCCATAACTTTAAAGGCTTGCTCTATCAAGATTACTATTATTAGATAGATTAGAGCTGCCGCAAAGTAAGGGACGCTTGCCTTAAAGGTTTTGGATATTATTATTGATGCTCCACGGGTTAAGTCAGCCAGTCCTATGAAGCCAGATATTGATGTTTCCTTTAAAAGTGTTATAACTTCATTACCTAAGGCTGGGAGGGCATTTCTTAGGGCTTGGGGAAGGCTTATCTTAAAGAGGGCTTCGTTATATGAAAGACCCAAGCTTCTTGCAGCTTCCACTTCTCCTTTAGCTACTGAATTTAGGCCGCTTCTTATGACCTCGGACATGTAGGCGGATGAGTTTAAGGCGAAGGTTGCTATGGCAATTATAACCAGGTTATCAAGGCCTACAAGAATTACGTTAAACATAATTAAAAGCTGGATTGTTGATGGAGTTCCCCTTATGATTGTTATAAAAAGGCCTGCTAGCTTATCTAAAATATTTAGGGTAAAGCCTTTTGGATTATCCCATTTTGGATTGAGGTCTATCTTGGCCTTTCTGATTATGGCAAGGATTAGACCTAGGATGAAGGATAACATTAGGGAAATAGTACTTACTAGAAGGGTTATTTTAAGACCTTCTATGAGGTACATATATAGGTTACCATCTAAGAGATTTGTCTTTATCAAGTCAAACATCAGGACCTACTTGTATTTTTTGACGATTTTTTCTATTGTACCATCATCTTGGAATTCTTTGATTGCCTTATTTATTAGTTCTTTGGCTTCATCTTCTTCTTTACCAATGGCAAATGCATAATCTTCAGATTCGTAGTCAGATTCCATTATTTCTAGGTCATCGTTAGCTTGAACGAATTTCTCAGCTGAGGTTTGGTCCATCAAGATTGCATCAATTTTTCCATTTTGAAGGGCAAGGACTGCATCAGAATATTTAGCAAAGGCTGATACCTTTTCAAATTCTTCATCAGCAAGGTCATTACCTACTGTTCCAAGTTGGCAGCCTATTGTTTTATCCATTAGGTCATCTTTTGATTTTATACCGCTATCTTTTTTTATTAAAAATATTTGAGTGCTTGATGCGTAAGTATCTGTAAAATCAACATTTTCTAGCCTTTTTGGATTTACTGTCATGCCTGCAGCTCCTATATCTGCCCTACCAGAACCGATTGATGCTATGATATTGTTAAAGTCCATATCATTGATTTCAACTTCTACTTTAAGCTTTTCGCCTATAGCTTTTACAATTTCTGGGTCAATACCTACAATATTTTCTCCATCATAAAATTCATATGGGGCGAAGTCTGCACTTGTTGCCACAGTTAATTTTCCGTCAGCAAGAATGCCTGGTAATTTATCTGTGTTTGCAGCTTCTTTAGCATCCTTAGTATTTTCATTTGCTCCACATCCTGTCATTAGTCCTGCTAATAGGACACCGATTAATAGTTTTTTCATTATAAATTCCTTTCTTTTTGGCATTAAAAAAACCCCTCCCTAAAGGGACGAGCTTGTCGTGGTGCCACCCAAATTCTCTTATTTCTCACAAAATAAGACTTAATCAGTACTATCATACCTTATGCTGTAAGGGGCATACCCCTAAGGCCCTACTCTTAGTTCAGGTCTTAAGCTCAAAGACTCTCTTCATCTTACCCTTACCTGTCTTCTTCCACTCTACAAGACTCGCTAGAGGATTTATGCAAGATTACTCTTCTTATCATCGCTTGTTAGCCTTTATTATATAGCCTTTATTTTTCTTGTCAAGCTATTTAGATAAAGTATAGAAAAAATAATCATAAAGGATATAATAATTTTGAGGTATATATGATTAAAAAATGTTTTGCAAAGATTAACCTAAGCCTTGATATTATCTCAAAAAGACCCGATGGTTACCACAATATCGACACTTTGATGGCGAGGATTAATCTTTTTGATAAGTTAGAAATAGAAAAAAATTCCGATGGCAAATTTACCTATGAGTCTAATCTCAATCTCGGAAAAGTTGAAGACAACCTAGTTTTTAAGGCCTATGAGATTATGAAAAACCTTGCAGGGGACAAGGCTACGGGTATTAGGGTAAAGCTATCAAAAAATATCCCAGTTGCGGCTGGCCTTGCGGGTGGTTCTACCAATGCTGCTGAGACCATGAAGGCCCTTAACGAACTTTGGGGTCTGGGACTTTCTAAAAAGGCCCTTATGGAAGAAGGGGCCAAACTCGGGGCAGATATCCCATTTTTCTTTCTTGATAGGGCGGCCCGTGCGACAGGCATTGGGGAAATTCTCGAGCCTTTTAGGATCAAAACTCCCCTCAAAGTCCTCTTGGTCAATGACGGGACTAATATAGCTTCGGCCCACGTTTACAAAAACACCAAGCTTTTTGGCCACATTAATAATATAGAAATCGCTAAGGGCCTTGAAGAGGGGTCTTGGGCTGTGGTGAATGATTTTGAAAATGTCATGGAAGATGTGGTTTTGAGGGATTTTCCACACCTAAAGGCCATTAAGGAAAATTTGATTGACAAGGGTGCCATAAAGGCCATTGTTTCAGGATCAGGTGGATCTATTTTTGGGATTTTTAGGGATGAAAAAAACCTTGATTCTGCCTATGATGCCCTTAAGGATTCCTATTATTTTGTTAGAAAGGTGGACCTAATCGATGACTAATATTGGAATTTTTGATTCGGGTCTGGGCGGAGTTGCGGTTTTAAACGAACTTGCCAAGAAGAATAAGGCTAATTATTTTTACCTAGGAGATAATCTAAGGGTACCTTATGGCAATAGGTCTAAGGAGGAGATAACAAGTTTTGCAACAGATATTGTAACTTACTTAGAAAACTATAATATAGATTATTATATTATAGCTTGTAATACTATTTCTGTAACCTGTAAGGATTATCTAAGGGAAAAATTTAAAAAGGACTTTATTGCCATCACCGATGTGGCTATAGAGGCAGCTACGGATTTTGAGGGCGATTTTTTAGCCCTTGCTACCAAGGCTACCATTGATAGTCATTTTTATAAAAAAACTCTTGAGGCAAAAAAGAAAGCTAGAGTTTTTGAGTCAAAGGCCATTGACCTAGTTAATCTGATAGAAGGTGGTATCCTTGATGGAAAAATTTTAGATAAAGCCCTTGATGACTACCTAAAAGTTGCCAATGAAAGAGAAATAGAAAATATTATCCTTGCCTGTACCCATTATCCTATTATCAAGGATAAGATTAGGGATAGGCTAAACTATGAGGCAAATATTATTGACCCTGCTGTATATCTGTCTAATAATTTATCGACTAAAGATGGGGAAAATGGGGTAAATATATTTATGACAAAGGAAAGCAAAGAAACAAGTGATCTAATTGAAAAGATTATGAAGGTTGACTATAAGTTAAACTATATAGGAGATTAGAAAATGATTTATGCGATTATGGATATAGGCTCAAATACTGTGAGACTATCAGTTTATAAGGAAAAAAATGGTGAAGCTATAAATCTTTTTTCTGAAAAAGAACAGGTATCTTTAAAATCTTATGTAAAAAATGGCAGATTAACTAAAAAGGGAGTTAAGAGATTATTTTCTACCCTTGCTAAGTTTAAGGCAGTTTGCGATAATTTTGGAGATATTGATGAAGTTCATCCTTTTGCTACAGCTACAGTAAGGGATGTGGCAAATAGGTCTGAGATATTAAACCTGATGAAGGATGAGCTTGACCTTGATATAGAAATCTTATCAGGAGAAGAGGAGGCAGAGCTTGCCTTTGTAGGTGCAGCTGTTTCTACTGACGTAAAGGAGGGGGTCCTTTGCGATATAGGTGGTGGCTCTACTGAGGTAGTTTTAATAGATCAGGGCAAGGTTATTAAGTCTTCGTCCCTATCAATTGGCTCTCTATCAACCTTTAATGACTATGTAGACGGACTTTTTGTTGATAAGGACAGTAGGAAAAAAATAGAAAAAAGAGTGGTCCAACTTTTTGATGATACATCAATGTACAGGGAAGAGTTTGATGTCTTATCTGCTGTCGGAGGTTCTGCCCGTGCAGCCCTTTTGGTTTATAGGGAATATTATGACCTTGACGATGAGGTAAGAAGCATGGATGCAGGAGATTTTACCAAGATGGTAAAAGACTTAATTAAAAAAAGTGATAAGAAAAAAATGCAATTAATTTTAGATATCAAGCCAGATAGGATCCACACCCTCTTACCTGGTATGGTTATCATGAGTCAAATATGCGAATTTTTCTCAGTTAAAACAATAAATGTTAGCAAAACAGGTGTTAGGGAAGGATATGTCTATAGTAAACTTTTAGGAAAGGAATAGACATGAAAAATTTTACACAAAATAGGGAATTATCCTGGTTAGACTTTAACAAGAGAGTAATAGAGGAGGCTACGGATGAGACTGTACCAGTCCTTGAAAGACTCAAGTTTTTATCTATATATGATACGAACCTAGAAGAATTTTTTATGGTAAGGATTGGCTCTCTTACAGACTTATCTAAGCTAAAAAAGCAGCCTATAGATAGCAAATCAAAGATGACTGCAAAGGAGCAAATTGATGCCTGCCTAGATAAGCTTGTGCCCATGTATGCAAGGAAGGACCAAATATATTTTGATTTAGTAGGAGACTTAGCTGATAATGGTATAAACATCCAAAAAGTTTCAAGTCTTGATGAAAAAGCGAGAGACTTTTGCCAGACCTATTTTGATACAAAAATCGAGCCGATTTTATCATTTCAGATAATTGATAGGGTTCACCCCCTACCAAGGCTTGCAAACCTTAGCCTATCAGTGGTATTTGACCTAGTTAAGAAAAAATCTAAGGCTACAAATCCCAAGGAGATAATAGGTATAGTCTACCTTCCTGAGAGGCTAAATAGGTATGTTATGATATCTGATAGGACCTATGTCCTCCTTGAAGATATCATCAAGGAATTTGGAGCCGACTTGTTTGAGGGATACAAGGCAGAAAGTGCCTTTGTAATGAGTCTTACAAGAAATACCGATATATCTTATGATGACGATGATTATGAGGTTGAAGAAGACTTTAGGACCTATATGAAGGGCAAGCTTAAAAAAAGAAAGAGACAACAACCAGTTAGGCTTGAGGTTAACAGTCTGCTTGATGATGAAGACAAAGAATTTTTATGCAAAAATTTTGCTATAAGTGAAAAATCTATCTTTGTATCTAAGACTCCCTTCCAATTAGGTTTTATCTTTGATTTTATAGAAAGTCTACCAAGGGTAACAAGAAATGCCTTAACTTATGAAAAATTTACACCCCAACCATCAGCCATGGTCGATCCTAATAGACCTATGATTGATCAGGTTATGGAAAATGACCTAATCCTGTCTTATCCTTACGAGTCTATGGACCCTATGATAAGGCTTTTAGATGAGGCAGCCAGTGATGATAGTGTAGCCTCAATAAAAATTACCCTCTATAGGATAGCCAAGGATTCTAAAATTGCCAAAAGTCTTATAAAGGCTAGTGAAAATGGCAAGGAAGTCATAGTCCTAATGGAGCTAAGGGCGAGGTTTGATGAAGATAACAACATTTTCTGGTCTTCAAGACTAGAAGAAGCAGGGTGTAAGATTGTTTACGGCTTTGACCATTACAAGTGCCATTCCAAGGTATGCCTTATTACCAGGTTTAAAAACGATGAGGTATCTTATATAACTCAGATTGCAACAGGCAATTATAATGAGAAAACTGCCAAACTCTATACAGACTTTTCTTTTATGACCAAAGATTCTGTAATAGGTCAAGATGCCAAGGACCTTTTTGATAATATTTTGATAGGAAATCTAGAGGGAACTTATAAAAAACTAATGGCATCTCCAAAGTCCATGCAAGATAGCCTTAAAAAGCTAATCAATGATGAGATAAAAAGAGCAGAAAATGGAGAAGATGCTTACATAAGGCTAAAGATGAATTCAATTTCTGATAAGGGACTTATAGACCTACTTTCTAAGGCCTCTCAGGCAGGAGTTAAGATAGAAATGATGGTAAGGGGAATAACTTGTATTTTGCCAGGTGTTAAGGGAGCCAGTGAAAATATTGAGATTTACCAAATTGTTGGTAGGTTTCTAGAACACCACAGGGTCTACCAATTTGGTAGGAAAAATCCAAAACTTTATATATCATCAGCAGATTTTATGACTAGAAATATTAGAAACAGGGTCGAAGTTGCAGTGCCAATTGAAGATAGGAAGATAAAAAAATACCTTTTAGATTTTCTAGATATAATGTTTAAAGATGATGTTAAAATTAGAAAACTTTATCCTACTGGAGAATATTTGAAAGTAGAAAATAAAGAAAATTTTAATGCCCAAGAAGCACTCATGAAAAAAGCTATAAAGGATTTTGAAACTAAAAATAAAGCCCTTAAGGAAAATGAATCTCTAAATAATCATAAAATTCTTAAGAATAAGAGCAACAAAAAAGATGGCAAAAAAACAGGAATTCTAGAGATTTTTAAAAAACTATTTAATAATTAGTTGAAATAAAACTAAAAGCAATGAAAATCCGACAAATAAGTCGGATTTTTTTAAAATTAATCAAAAAAAACAAACATTTTACCCTATTAATTTTACCAAAATAGTGTTATAATAATAGAGAGCAAATGTAGTATTAAACTTAAATATGAGATTGAAATATATTTAATATTTATGCAAGGTACTACAATCCCACAGACCAACACTAAAATATTGAAATAAATAGAGGAAGAAAAATGTCAAACAAAGGTATAAGAGAGCTAAAAAGACGCAAGAGGCGTGAAGCAAAAAGAAGGAGAAAAAAGGCACTTTTGCTAGGACTTGGGACAATTTTGACCCTTACAACGGCGAAGTTTGCCCTACAACAAGAGGATAACTATCAAATCAGAAGACCTAGCGAATATAGGATAGCGTCAGGAGAACTAATGGAAGCTGACGAAAGTGAAGAAAAGATAAGTACTTCCGATATCCATATAGCAACTGATCTTGGATTTAAGGATATAGACTTAGAAGATGAGTTAAAAATCGAAGATAGTTCTTATCAAGACGACCTAATAGCATACATAAAATGCATGCAAACCCAGTATGCCTACCAATTTCCCAATGACTATTCAAAGACAGATAAGTTTGTCAAAGAAGGTCAGTATTTAGGATTTTACGGAAGTGAAAATGGCTTTGCCAAAGTAAAAATAGATGATTCATATTATTATGTAAACAAATTTGGCCTAGCAAAAACTGGGGAAGGTGAGGGGATAAAGGTAGTAAATGGAATAGTTTATGTAAATGAATCCTATCCGCTACCAGCAAATTTTGACCCAGGTGTAGATAAGACAGCCAGACGTGCTTTTGAAACCATGCGTCAAGATATGGCAAGGGATGGCCTTGACCTAAGGATAGCCTCTGATTATAGAGGTTATGAGCTAGAAGGCAAGATGTATGATGCAGGAGAGGTTGACTCAGAAGTAGCCGGTACAAGCGAGCACCAAACAGGTACAGCCTTTGACTTTTTTACAGAAGGCTCTAAATACAATGACAAATTTGAAGCCACAGCAGAATATAAGTGGCTAGCAGATAATGCTTATAAATATGGATTTATCGAAAGATATCCAAAGGGTGAGGAAAATAAGACCCACCACAAAGCCCAAGCTTGGCACTACAGGTTTGTAGGGGTAGAAAAAGCCAAGGAAATATACGATAATAACTTAACATTAGAAGAATTTTTAAAGATATCATAGGAGGAAACATGAAAGCAATTCAAACAAACAAAGCACCAGAAGCAGTAGGCGCATATGTTCAAGGACTAGCAACTGATAATTTAATATTCACATCAGGCCAACTCCCACTAGACCCAGAAACTGGAGAACTAGAAATGGATATCAAAAAAGCTACTAAAAGAGCCCTAGAAAACATCAAGGCCATAGTAGAAGCAGGTGGATCATCTGTTGATAAAATAGTAAAATGCAATGTATTTTTAGATGATGTAAACGACTTTGCTGCCTTTAACGAAGTATATGAAGAATTCTTCGGAGACCACAAACCAGCTAGATCTGCCCTAGAAGTAGCAAATATACCAAAGGGTGCAGTAATAGAAATCGAAGCTATAGCTGTACTATAGCCTTGTCCTAATTTTCGAAAGAAAATAAATGGAAAGACTAGCCGACTATATCTCAAGTTTTAGAAAAAGTGATTTTTTAAAATAGGATAAGTGTGTCTAAATTTAAGAAATAATTCTTAGAATTTGTGGATAGGTTTTAAAAATATCGCTAAAACCATTCGCTTTATTAAGTCTTGTAAAATAGGTTTGTAAGAGAATTTATATTTGATTTTAAAATAAATTATTTTATAAGTCGTTTTATAAGAATAATTTTACAAGATATCAAAGTATAGATTAAAAATTTATAAGGATAAAATATAAACTTGACCCAGAGGGGTCATTTTTGTTTTTGTGAGAAATTTGAAATTAAAGTTAGGGGAGAGAGATGGATCAGGATTGTGGATTTAGAAAAGGCGATAAGTGGTTTAGGTATAGGGCTGCGGCAATAATAGTCGAAGATGATTGTGTTTTGTTTGCGGGAAATGAAGTAGATGACTATTACTATTCCATAGGTGGTGGAGTCCATTTGGGGGAAAGTTCTGAACAAGCCATAAAAAGAGAAGTCTTCGAAGAAACAGGCGTAGAATACGAAGTTGATTATTTGGCTATTATTCACGAAAATTTCTTTGTGGGAAGCTCTAGTTTAAAAGGCGTAGACTGCCATGAGATTTGCTTTTATTACATGATGAAACCTAAGGGGAATAAAAACCTCAATAGCCATAGCTTTACCATGGATGGCCTAAAAGAGACCATGCACTGGATACCAATCGACGAACTTGAAAAATATAAGGCCTATCCGACTTTTATGAAAGAATATTTAAAGTCAAACCATATGGGCCTTGTTCATATCATTATCGATGAAAGAGTCTGATAAGGCTCGGAATCATTTTGAAATATTATAGGCTCTTTTATATATAAATTTAATCATCTTATCCCGCCATTTTTGCTTTATCATAGACAAATTTATTAAAATGGTGAGATTTGAAAATTTTATATAAACCATTATAGGAGTTTTTATGACCAATAATTTGTATCTAATATTTTTAGGAATATATACTTTAATTATTATGATAAATTACAATCTTTTAAAAAACCCCAAACCCTACCCACCAGAGGATATTAGAGAAGAGTTTAAAAGAGGAAGGGAGAGGCTAGGTTCATATAAGTATAGGGGCCTATCCTATTATCTTCTCCCAAGGCTCGTTAAAAGTGAATCTAATTGGATAAATGGAAATAATTATTGGTATAGGTCTGGAATAAGGTTGGGAATAATGGGTTTTGCTCTTACACTTTTTACAATGCTCTTAGGTGAAGTTTTTAAGATCTATGATCCTTTAGTTGGTTTGTTTATAATATTAATCCCTTCGATTTTAGGAATGATATACCTTTGTATAAAGATGGAAAAAGATATTTTAAAAGATTAAATTTATAGAGTATCTAATATGAATTACCAACCTGTGAACTTTGAAAGGATAGTTATGAATCTTGAAAATATCATTAATAGTCAAAGGGAATTTTTTCTTGGTAATTTTACCAAGTCTTATGATTTTAGGATGAGACAATTAGACAAGCTTGAAAATGCTATAAGAGACAATGAAAGTTTAATTTTAGATGCTCTGAGAAAAGATTTGGGCAAGTCTAATTTTGAATCCTACCTTACAGAATATCACTTTGTCCTTGGAGAGATTAAATTTGCTAAGAAAAACCTTAGGAAATGGATGAGCAAAAAGAGGGTCAAATCATCTCTTACAACTCTTCCGGCAAAAAGTTTTTATACTTACGAACCTCTTGGAGTTACTCTTATAATTTCCCCTTGGAATTATCCCTTTAATCTAAGCTTGGGCCCTGTTGTAGGGGCCATAGCTAGTGGAAATACTGTGATTTTAAAGACTTCATCAAAATCAACTGAAACAAGTAAAATTATCTCAAGAATTGTCGGGGATAATTTTAGGGAAGAGTATTTTATTCATTTAGATAATGAAAAACTCGACTATGATGAATTGATACATAAGCCTTATGATCATGTTTTTTATACAGGAGGTCCTGCTGTTGCCAAAAAAATTATGGCGGCGCAAGTTCCTCACCTTAGTAAACTAACTTTAGAACTTGGGGGCAAGAGTCCATGCCTGGTTGAAAAGACTGCTGATATAAAAATGGCAGCTAAGAAAATTGCCTGGGCTAAGACTGTAAACGCCGGCCAGACTTGCATTGCACCGGACTTTGTCATAGTGGATAGAAAGATAAAGATCGATTTAATAAAAGAAATAAAGCTAAATCTTATTAACTTTTACGGAGAAAATCCTTTTGCAAATCCCGACTTTCCAAGGATTATAAATGAACATCATTTCGTAAGGCTCTTAGGCTTAATCGACGAGGATAAGGTTGTTTTTGGTGGAGAATTTGATGAAAAATTGTTAAAAATCGGGCCAACTATAATGGATGAGGTCGACTTTTCCGATCCTGTAATGGGAGAGGAAATTTTTGGACCTATTATTCCCATAATTTCCTATGATAATCTTGATGAGATTTTAGGGAAAATCAAGATGATGCCAAAACCACTCGCCTTTTACACTTTTACCCGTGATAAAAAAATAGAAGATAAAATCATCAGGGAAATTGAATATGGCAATGGGGCTATCAATGAATGCCTAATGCAAATTGCGAATCCTAATTTAGAATTTGGGGGAGTAGGCAATTCTGGCCAGGGTGGCTACCACGGTTATTTTGGTTTTATGAATTTTTCTAATAGGAAGAGCATACTAAAGGCTGGGATCTTTGACAACTTTTTAAAATATCCACCCTATACGGACAAGAAGTTAAAATTTATTAAAAAAATCCTAGGTTAGAAAAAACTTTCTTGGGATTTCTAGACTAAGAATAGATAGGTTAAAAAGTATATGAGGTCTTATGCCATATATATGATAATATATAAGAATTTCAAGGATTTCTATGCTATACTCTCCCCTAGCCCTACAATATTGTGGAGTTTTTATAAAATTTAAAACTTTTTAGTATTAGGAACCTATATCGGGCCATATCTATATAATGAAGGTCATTTCTATTCTTATATTATATTTTGAAGAAACTTTGAGTATTTTATTTTAAACTCTATACAAAGTGGACAAAAAAAAACACCTCCCAACTTGGAGGTGTTTTAGCTTTCTTAAATTTCTGTGTTTTTATAATCTTCAGCTATTACTTTTGCAAGTTCTCTAAGTTCTTCAACATTAGGCTCTTTTACAGCTGAGTTGATTTTTACATCTTCACCGATGTAGTTTAGTTTGGCCGGTTCTAGGATTTCTTTTGATATTTCTAAGGATCTACCACCCCATGACCAGTTATTTAGGAAGGATACTGTTCTGTTTTTATATCCTGTTCCAACTAATTCTCTTAGGAAGGCATCCATCTTGTAGTATAAGCCAGCGTTGTAGTTAATTGGGGCAAATACTTGGTGAGAAAATCTGTGGCAGTCTGCTATTGGGTATGAGTAGTCCCAGTCAGATACGTCGTATAGGACTATATCTTCTACACCTTCTTGGGCAAGGAAGTTTGCGAGGATATCGCTTGCTTGTTCGGTGCCGCCGTACATGGATGAGTAAACTATTACAACACCCTTTTCTTCTGGTGTAAAGCCTGCCCAGTGGCCGTATTTTTCAAGGATAAAGTTAATTGAATCAGCATCCTTATAAACTGGTCCGTGTAGTGGAAGGATGGCATTGATATCAAGTCCTTCTACCTTTTTGAAGAGGTTTTGAACCATCTTACCTTGCTTACCTACTATATTTATATAGTAACGTCTAGCTTGCTCTAACCAGTCACCCTTGTGGATTACCTTATCTGCTTCGATGTTACCAGCGATTGCATTGAAGGCACCAAAGGCATCTGCTGAGAAGAAGAGGCCTTCTGTTGTTTCATAGGTCATGAATACTTCTGGCCAGTGAACCATTGGGGCAAAGACAAATTTAAGATTTCTCTTACCGATATTTAATTTTTCTCCGTCTTTGATTTCTACATACCTATCCTTGTAATTATCATTGTAGAATTGTTCAAAGAACTTGTGGGTCTTAGAATTTCCTACGAATTTACAGTTTGGATATTCTTTTAGGATAAAGTCGATATTTCTACAGTGGTCTGGCTCCATGTGGCTAACTATAATATAGTCAAGCTCTTCACCATCAAGGGCAGTTTCTACGTTTTCTAGGTATTGCCTAGTGAAAGCTCCTTCTACAGAGTCCATAAGGACATTTTTTTCATCCTTAATTACAAAGGCATTGTAAGAAACTCCATTAGGAACTTCAAACATATTTTCGAATCTGTTGATTCTACGGTCATTTACACCTACCCAATATATATTATCGAGTACTTCAATTATATTGTGCATACTTACTCCTTATAATTTTTATAATTCTTTTATTTTTACTATACTCTAAATTGGCTAATATTAAATGCTTTCGTGACTTATAAAAAATATTTCATGAAAATGTTTTGATAGGGTGAGAATGGGTATCATTATATTAAGAGCAAAATAAATAAGAAAAAAATAATTTGTTAAGGAGATAATATGTCATTTAATTTACCAAAGAATTTAGAAGAGTTTAGAAAAGTCGTTAGGGATTTTGCTGAGGAAAAGGTTAAGCCAATTGCTTTCCACCTTGATCAAACCAAGGAATTCCCAGCTGATATTGTCAAAGAAATGGGAGAGATGGGCCTTATGGGTATCCCATTTGATGAAAAATACGGTGGTGCAGGCCTAACAAATGAACACTATGCAATCGCAGTAGAAGAATTATCGAGAGTTGACGGCGGTGTTGGTGTAATTTGCTCAGCTCACACATCTCTAGGTACATGGGGTATCAATGAATTTGGTACAGAAGAGCAAAAGGAAAAATACCTAAGACCCCTAGTTGATGGTACACAAATCGGTGGGTTCGGTCTTACAGAAGAAAATGCAGGTTCTGACTCAGCTGTGACAGAAACAACAGCAGTAGATAAGGGAGATCATTACCTATTAAATGGTAAGAAAATCTTTATCACAAATGCACCAGCAGCCCAAACTTACCTAGTAACAGCTGTTACAGAACCAGGTAAGGGTAACCACGGTATATCAATGTTTATAGTTGATAAGGACTTTGAAGGCTTTACCTTCTCAGAGCCATATGACAAACTAGGTATCAGATCATCAATTACAGCTGAGCTTCACTTTAAAGATGTAAAAGTTCCAAAAGAAAACCTCCTTGGTGAGTTAAACAAGGGTTTCAAATATGCCATGATGATCCTAGACGGTGGTAGGATTGGTATAGCTTCTCAAGCTCTTGGTATTGCCCAAGGTGCCTACGAATCTGCTATGGACCATGCTATGCATAGGGAGCAATTTGGTAAGGCCATAGGACGTTTCCAATACAACTCCTTCACCCTAGCTCAAATGGCTACAGAACTTAAGGCAGCAAGACTTTTAATCTACGATGCAGCCAAGAAGAAAGATGCCCATGTTAAGGGATATGGTAAGGATGCTGCCATGGCTAAGCTATACGCTTCAGACCTTGCTGAAAGACTTACATCAGAAGCCCTTCAATTATACGGTGGTTCAGGATTTATCAAGGGATCAGATGTAGAAAGATTCTACAGAGACGCTAAGATTACCCAAATTTATGAAGGTACAAATGAAATTATGAAGCTTGTTATATCAGGCTATATCCTTCCAAGAGATAAAAATGCTAAGAAAGAAGCACCAAAGGCCAAAGAAACTAAGCAAGAAGATACAGACAAAAAACAAATCTTTACAGGAGATCCAAAAGAAGCAGCTAAAAAATTAGTTAAGGCCTTAGTTGCTGACGGATATGACCTTAAGAATGATGCAGTAGACCTAGAAAGCCCAGTTGAAGATGCTGATAGGGTTGTAGCTGTAGGTATGGGTCTTGGAGAAGTTCAAAACCTTGAAATGGCAAAAGAACTTGCCAATGTAACAGGATCAGTTCTTGGTTCTTCAAGACCTGCAGCCCAAGTTAGAAAATACGTTCCACTTAGACAATATATAGGTGTATCTGGTAGAAAATTTGCAGGTGAGCTATATATAGGAATCGGTATATCAGGTGCTAGCCAACACTTAAGAGGTCTTGAAGATGCTAAGAAAGTTGTTGTAATCAATAATGACGAATCAGCACCATTCTTCAAACGTTGTGACTACGGTATAGTTGGTGACTTCCACGAAGTAGTTCCAGCTCTAATCGAAGAAATTAAAAACCTATAAAATAAAATTTAGAGAGTAGGACCCGGTTGGGTCCTCTTTTTT
>NZ_CALGYW010000114.1 GCF_937934665.1 uncultured Anaerococcus sp. | reverse complement strand
CAAGCCTGTCGGCTAGTGGAGACTGGAGAAACCTCTTAGATCAACTCAAATTAGGCTTTTGTTATACGTTTGGTGGAATAGTAGGTCAAACTATATCTCAGAGCTTAAAATCACATTTATAATAGCAGGAAAAACTTTATTTAAGAGACATAAAGCTAGCTTTATAGTGTATAAATTATCAAATTGTATTAAAAATTTTTATTTTCTTTAAAATCCAACGCTTTCCTACAAAGAAGTAAGTTTTCTTTTGTGGTATAGTATCTATAGAGGTTTGGTTTTTCAAACCATTTCGGTAGATTTTTTTGGGCTTTTGCCCTTTTTATGTTTTTTATTTTAAGAAAGAGGATTATATGGTAGATTTTGATGATACGTTATTTTTTGCACCCATTACGGGAGAAATTGTAGACCTTACTGAGTGTATAGATCCAATTTTTTCCCAAGGAATTGTTGGAGCGGGGGTTTTGTGTTTGCCTACTGATTCCAAGGTTTATGCTCCTTGCGCTGGCAAGGTTACTATTGTGACCAATGGCAACCATGGGATTGCTATAAAAAATGCTTCCGGTTATCAGATTCTGATACATATTGGTATTGATACCGTTGAGATGAATGGAGATGGGTTTAAGTCTTTTAAAAAGGTAGGAGATGAGGTTAAGCCGGGTGATCTTTTGCTTGAGTTTGATCCTATAAAAATGAAAGAAGCTGGCAAAAGTACCCAATCTCCTATTCTTATCACCAATCCTGCTATAAAAAAGGTTGATATAATTGCAGATGGGTCTGTTAAGTCTGGTGAAGAAATTTTTAGGATTTTAAATAATTAGTTAGGATTTTTATGAAGAAATTAATTGCAGTTGATGTTGATGGCACGCTTGTTAATAACAAAAAGGAAATCACTCCAAGAACTAAAAAGGCTCTAATTTCTGCTATCAAAGAAGGTCACAAGGTTATGATAGCCTCAGGTAGGGCTACCTATGGTATAAGAAAGCAGGCAGAAGGTTTGGAATTTGATAGGCTAGGAGGCCTTATTTCTGCTTTTAATGGTGGTGAGCTTTATGATTATAAGGCCAAAAAATCTCTTGCTAGCCACCCTATGGACCTTGATTTGGCTAAGGATATCCTTGATTTTTCAAAAGACCTTGATCTAGAGCTTATGATTTTTGATGGCAAAGATATCCTTACAGATAGGAAGAATAACGCTTATGTAATAAGGGAGTCAAAAATTGTTGACATGGAGATTAAGGTTATAGAGGACCTTAGGAATAGTTTAGATTTTGCACCAATCAAGCTTCTTTTTGCCCAAGATCCTGATAAGATTGACAATCCAGCTAAGAAGCTTTTGGAAAAATTTGGGGATAAGACAGAGCAGGTTAAATCTTCTAGGTTTTATTATGAAGTGATGCCTAAGGGCTTATCCAAGGGTAATGCAGTCCTAGAAGCTTGTAAGATTTTTGGTATAGATAGAAAAGATTCTATTGTTTTTGGCGATGAGATGAACGATATGTCTATGTTTGAAGTAGCGGGTACAGGTGTTGCTATGGAAAATGCTGTAGATCCTATCAAAGAGGCTTCTAATTTTGTGACTAAGTCCAACAATGAAGACGGCATAGCTTATTATCTAGAAAATTTTGTACTTAAGAAGGAGAATAAATGAATCTAATTGTGGCCCAGTCGGGCGGACCAACTTCTGTTATTAATTCATCTTTGGCGGGGGTTATTGATAGTGGTATTGATAATGATTTTGAGAAAATATTTGTATCTATGAATGGTATCGAGGGTATCATTAATGAAAATATCAAGCTTGTAGATACTGAGACCTTTAGTAAGGTAAATATGACAAAGAAGCTTAAGGCAAGACCTGCTTCTATCCTTGGATCTTGTAGGTTTAAGCTTGATGGTGACCTTGATAGCCCTGTTTATGAGAAAATTTTTGAAGTTTTAAAGAAAAATGACATAGGTCTTTTTGTCTATATAGGCGGAAATGACTCTATGGATACAGTTAAGAAGTTAAATTCTTACATAGCCTATAAAAATATTGAAGGAATAAATGTAGTTGGATGTCCAAAGACAATTGATAATGACCTTGAGGGAATGGACCATTCTCCAGGCTTTGGCTCAGCTGCCAAATATATAGCATCAACCCTTAGAAGTTTAAGATGTGATGTGGATATCTATGATCTTGAAAGTGTAACCTTTGTTGAAATCATGGGTCGTCACGCAGGCTGGCTTGCTGCATCAAGTCTAGTTGCTAATCATAACTACCATAAAGACTTGGTAAATCTTTTGTATATACCAGAAGATGAGATGTCAATAGATAAGCTTCTAGATGATATAAGGGAAGAATTAAAAAAGGAAAAAAACCTCCTAGTCGCTATAGCAGAAGGATTTAGAGATACTGATGGCCTCTTATCTGAGGAAGTTTTTGCCAATACAAAAGATGGCTTTAACCACCCAGTAGTATCAGGTGTGGGAGAAAGACTTGCTGACCTTGTAAGAGGTAGGCTAGATATCAAGTCTAGGGCAGTAGAACTAAATATTGTCCAAAGGTCAAATAATCTAATATCAGAAACTGATTCTAAGGAAGCCTACCACCTAGGCTATAGAGCAGTAGAGCTAGGAACTACAAGAACTAACCTTGTTCCGGTTTTAAGGAGAAAAGATAGCGAAGACTATGAGGTTTATTATACAGAAGTAAACCCAGATGAAATAGCCAACAAGGAAATGAAAATCCCTCAAGAATGGCTAAAAGATAAGAAAACTCTAGAGGAGAAAATCAAAGCCTATACCCTTCCCCTAATAAAAGGAGAAGTAAAACAAGTCTACCAAGACGGCATGCCTGTTTTTGTAAGAATAGAAGATTTTACTAAAGATATTTAAAAAAACCCCAGCCAAACTCGGAAAAACGAGTAGGTTGGGGTTTTTGTTTGGGTTTTGTTAAGAAGTTGGGACCCTTCGAATATTCTGGTCCTTACTTTATAGTGTCCCTCGGCGGCCTATGGCCTTTGTCGGGACGGCGCTGTGGGAGTTGGGCACTCTGCGCCGTCCCTTACGCCCTAAGCACATTTTCGATAGAAAATGTATGTTAGGACTGATGCAGAGGCAGAGCGAAGGAGCCTAGCGACTGACGAGGGACCCCATAGCTTAAGGACCAGGATGAACGAAGAAATACCCCTATATCATTTGATGATAAAGGTCATCCCAATTTTGATTCATCTTATTTACCAAGTTTATCTTTTTTTCTCTCCTATATCCTTTTATCTGGTCTTCTCTTGCTCTGGCGTATTCATAGTCTTCAAAGACTTCATAATAGACAAGCTTGGTTATGTTGTATCTATCTGTAAAACTTCCCTTGTCTAAGTGGTTTTTATGTTCATATGTACGTCTTAAGAGGTTGTTTGTATAGCCAGTATAAAATCTCTTATTATATTTTGTTGTTAGTATATATACGAAATGATACATTATTTCTCCTGATGTGGGTTTATTGAGCTGGTCCCTTCGAATATTCTGGTCTTTACCTTATAGGGTCCCTCGGCGGCCTATGGTCTTTGTCGGGACGGCGCTGTGGGGTTGGTTACAACATGCGCCGTCCCGAGCGAGAAAGTCGTAGACTTTCGACGAGGGACCCCATAGCTTAAGGACCAGGATGAACGAAAAGATACCCTTATATAATCTGATAATAAAGATTTACCAATTCATCTTACTTATGGTATGGTTCCTTATTTATAATCCTATAAGCCCTATATATTTGTTCCATTAATATAACCCTCATTAGTTGGTGGGGGTAGGTCATTTTGCCGAAGGATAGTTTGTAATTAGACCTTTTTAGGACATTTTCTCCAAGGCCGTTTGAACCTCCTATGACAAAGACTAGGTCCCTGCCAAAGCCATCTAGCATTTCATCTTGGATGAGTTTGGCAAATTTTATAGAATCTAGGGCCTTGCCATTTATTTCTAGGGTCACTACAAAGGAGTCGTCCTTGATCTTACTTAGTATTCTCTCGCCTTCGGCTGTCTTTACCTGATCTACTTCCTTGCTTGATAAGGTTTCAGGAGCTTTTTCATCTGCTACTTCTACAATTTCGACCTTGTTGTAGCTTTTCATTCTTTTTTCATACTCAGCTAGGGCGTCTTTGTAGAATTTTTCCTTGATTTTGCCTACTGCAACTATTTTGATTAACATTAGTTTTGGTTTTTGGCGTAGTTTTCGTAGGCCTCGCTAACCTTGGAATAGCCGTCTTTTTTCAAGATTTCTATGACCATGTCTCTGACTTCTACGGTTGGGGTGAGTTTTTTATCATCCCCATAAAACAACCTATCTGTTATGTCTTTTATGATGATATCAACATCTGAGCTATTTAACTGGATATCAGACTCGTCGGCTGAATTTTTGATGGATCTGGCAACCTTATCTTTTTTGTATTTTTCTATGTTGCCGCTTCTTTTGACTACATATTCATCATTGCCTGAGACCATGGCCCTTATCTCATCATCGGACATATTTTCGAGGACTTTTTGAGGATCTAGGCCTTCGATGCCGTTATCTTGGAAATAATCTGTTAATAAGTTTAATTTTTGTTCTGTCATTATTTTCTCCTTAAATTTTAAGTGTGAAGTAATTTTCCTTGTATTTACTTATATTTATACCCAAAGACCCTTAGATTTTATCAGGAATTGTAGTGCCTGTTGGGAAGGGTAATGATTTCGTTGATTTCCTCAGGTAGTTTTATATCTCTTTTGAGAGCGGCAAAAGAAATAGCATCCTTGCCATATTTTTTCCTTATTTCGTAGATGGCCTTGTCACAGGATTCTTCCTTAAAATACTTCTCACACTCCATAAAAACATCAAGTTGGCTGCCTGACCCCAGAGGCTTAAGGTCCACAGCCCTTATACCGATGGCCCTAACTGGCAAATCCCACTTATATTTCTCACAAAATAGCCTAAAACCAGCATCTGTTAGGGTTATAGAAGACTGGCTTGCAAGCTTGAGTCTATCCCTAAAATGCATGGAAAAAAGCTTGGAGTCTCTTACAAATATTTCTACTCCATTTGCCTCAAGACCCGCTTCCCTGAGCCTTCTAGATACGGAAAAACTTAACTCCTGGATGACATTTTTGACCTCGCCCTTAGTTAAAAGGTCCTTCCTACATGTAGAGGAGTTGCCTATGGTTTTTATGATATCTTTGTGGTTTAGGTCAACAACCGGGCGGATGTCTTCGCCGTTGGCATAGGTCCAAAGGTAGAGTCCATTTACTCCAAGGAGGTTTTTAAGAAGGCTTGCAGGTGCTTGGGCAAGGTCTCCTAGGGTGTAGATGCCGATGCGGTTAAGCTTAGCCTTACTTGCCCTGCCGATTCCTACCATGGCTTCTACCTTTTGAGGCCAGACCTTCTCCTTCCAATTATTTTCGTCAATGACTGTTATGGCGTCAGGTTTTTTCATATCTGAACCAAGTTTGGCAAAAATTTTGCAAAAAGAAACTCCTATAGACACTGTAAGACCAACTTCTTCCTTCATACGCCTAGAAATTTCCTTGGCAATGTCTAATCCTGACCCAAAAAGCTTCCTAGAGCCAGATACATCTAGAAAACATTCATCAAGGCCAAAAGATTCGACCTGGTTGGTGTAGTCGTAGTAGATTTTCTTGGCCATTTTTGAATGTCTTAGATACTCGTCATAGTGGGGAGGAACCAAAATCAAATCCCTACAATGGGTAAGGGCCTCCCAGATAGGCATACCAGTCTTAACACCCATCTCCTTGGCCTCTTGGCTTTTGGCAAGGATGATTCCGTTTCTATTTTTAGGATTTCCTGCCACAGCCATAGCCTTGCCCTTAAGGGCTGGATTTAGCTTAGCCTCTATGGAGGCATAGCAGGCGTTCATATCTGAATGTAGGATGATTTTTTTCATGATGTACTCCTTATTAAAATTTCTAAAATATCTTGATTATTCTAGACTCTTAATGTATAATCAAGACAATAAATGACTTTAAGATAATTATAAGACACTAAATGTCTTTTGTCAAGACAGGTTTTCCTAAATTAGGACACAGATAAAAAGAAAAAGAGGAGAATAATGAGTTTCGCAAGCAAATTAAAAAGTCTAAGAGAAGAAAAAAAGTTAACCCAACAAGAACTAGCCGACATGGTAGAAGTATCCCTTAAAACCATATCCCGCTATGAATTAGGCCTATCTAAGCCAAGGTATAGAAAGACCTACGACCTTCTGGCAGATGCCCTAGATACCAGCCATGACTACCTGGTTACAGATGAGGAAGACTTTGTCCTTACCACCCGCGAAAGGTACGGCATCAAGGCAGGCAAGGAAGCAGAAGAGTTAGTCGACGGGGTTATAGGTCTTATGGCGGGGGGAGAAATCCCAGAAGAAGATAAGAGGGCCATCCTAGATGCCATCTCCGAAGCCTACTATATAGCTAGGCAAGATAGCAAAAAATTTAGGAAAAATAAGTAATGACCTACTCCTATGATCAAATCTATGAGGACGCCTTAGACCTGATCAAAATCCATGGCACCCGTGATCCTAGGTCTATCTTAGAAGAGCGAGGAGTCCACCTTATACCCTTCAAGGAAGACACTAAGCTACTAGGTATGTATAAGATAATCCTAGAAAGTCGCTTCGTCTTCTACAATCCAAATGTAGACTATAGGATTTTAAATATGGTATTTGCCCACGAGTTAGGCCATGATATCTACCACCAGGCAAATGCCAAAAAAACCTTGGTAGAGTATGAGATTTTTGATATCAAAAGCGAAATGGAAATAGAGGCTAATATCTTTGCCGCCCACCTCCTTCTTGATGAAAAGAAACTGATGGAGGATATAGTAGAAGGATATACCTACAATGAGTTAGCCAGTATGCATGATGTCAATGTCAACCTCATGATTTTTAAATTAAACGAAATGCACAGGATGGGTATGCCAATAAGAAGAGAAGGTCCAAACCAGGCTGACTTTTTTAGGCAAATCGACGGCAAGGACTACAAGAATTTGAGGTCCTACTAATGGGAAAGAGAGTAGTTGACCTGGTCAAAATAATAATAGACTCTAAAAAGGAAATAAAGGTCGCAGCCGACATGACAGTAGGCGGGGGAAATGATAGTAAGTATATCCTAGAAAATACAAGTGTCGAAAGACTCTATGGCTTTGATATCCAAAAAGAAGCCCGAGAAAAAGCCCTTAACCTTATTGGAGATGATGAGAGATTTATCTTTAATCTAAGAAGCCACGCTGAGGTCGATAAATATATAAAAGAAGGCCTAGACCTTATAATCTACAACCTAGGCTACCTGCCCGGTGGAGATAAGACTATTACCACCTCCTACAAAACTACCCTAGCAAGCCTAGAAAAGACTCTGGGACTTTTAAATAAAGATGGGATAATAATCCTGACTATTTACCCAGGCCACCCAGCAGGGAAAGTAGAAAGCGAGAAGCTTAAAGCCTACCTCCAAGGTCTAGATCAGAAAAAATATGGTCTAATAAAAATAGCCTATCCAACAAGACCCAACAATCCACCCTATATAATTGTCATAGAAAAAAATTAGTAGGCCTAAGTATAGATAAGCAAAAAAACGAGCCTGTTTGCTCGTTTTTCTTTATCTATATTTTTCCCTATTAGCCTTTAAAACTTTTTCTGAATGTTTTAGTCTTTCTAGCTCTTCTTCGTTTAAATTTAGCTCGATTGCCTTTTCCATGCCGTTTTTACCTAGGACACATGGGGTAGATAGGTAGATGTCATCTAGGCCATACATACCTTCCATGAGGGTAGCTACAAGGATTACCTTTTTTCTATCATTTACTATAGCATCTATCATTGAGCAGACAGTATTGCCTATACCACATTGGGTGTGACCCTTGCCGTCTATTACCCTCCAAGCTCTTTCTCTTACTAGGTTTTCTACATCATCCCTAGAGAAGTTTTTGGGATTTTGTTTTAGGTATTCGTTAAATTGTAGGTTGTTTATAAAAATATTTGACCAAGCAACAAATTGGCTTTCGCCGTGCTCGCCAAGTACAACACCCCTTACGTCAGCTGGGTCTATTTCTAAAAGTTTACATAAAGTAGTGTTTAGCCTTGTTGTATCAAGGGCTGTACCTGATCCTATTACTCTTTCCTTTGGAAAACCGCTTGCCCTATAGACAAGATCTGCCATTAGGTCACAAGGATTTCCCACTACTATAAATATTCCGTCAAAGCCTGCTTCTACGATTTCTTTTACATAGGCTTCTGTGGCATCCTTGAACATTTCGTATTCTTCAAGCCTATCTCTTATGCCATCAAGGCTGCCTGTAGCAGTTACTATTATGTCCCTGTCAGCCATATCCTTGTAGGATCCCCAACTCATTTTTACATAGTGTGGGTAAAAGCTTGACGCATCCTCTATATCCATGGCCTGAGCCTTGGCCTTTCCTTCATCAATATCATTGTATTTTATGTCAGAAGCTATGCCCATTCTTGCTGCTGTGTATCCAACAGCAAATCCAACTGCTCCTGCACCGATTATTCCTAATTTCATATTTTCACCTCCAGGATATTATATCAAAAAAATATAAAAATACCTAATTTTTTTAACAAAGTATTTCATAGTCTGGTAAGAAAGAGAAATTTTACCTAAAAGTCAAAGTCATTTAGAAAAAATATTAAAATCCTATTTACTTTTTGCTAGTCTTGTTATATTATATATATAACAGATAGAGCAAGGAGGGTGTATGTTTTTAGAAATTGATTTTAAATCTGATTTACCAATCTATGAGCAAATCAGAAGGGGAATAATAATAGGACTTGCCAGAGGGGATATAAAGGCCGGTGATAAACTCCCTTCAGTAAGGGAGATGGCTGAAAATATCGGTATCAACCTCCACACAGTCAACAAGGCCTACAAGCTTTTGGAAGCTGATGGGGTCCTTACAATGGATAGGAGGTACGGTAGTCTCATATCAGAAAATCAAAATCCAATGGCAGCTTATAACCTTGGAAAAATTGAGTCAGAACTAGACCTTTTAATTGCCATAGCCAAGCTAAAAGGTCTCAGTAGGGAAGATTTTATAAAAAATATCAGCAAAAAATGGGAGGATAACCATGACTGAAGGAAGATTTATAGCTATAATTTACGCCTCATCCTTAGTTTTAGTAGGTTTGATGCAGACTTTTATCCAGACCTTTTCTAAAAAAGGCTACACTCTAGGAGTTTCAATCCCTAAGGATATGGCCGATACAGAGACTATGAGACAAATTTTAAAAGATTATAAGTTTATGACCTTGACTATTACAATATTTCTAAGCCTAGGCCAGTATTTTATATCCTATATTACTAATTCGGTAGGATTTTTGACGCTTTTCTTTTTCATAAGTTTAGGAATTATTTCCTTACCACTTATTATATACAATAAAAACCTAAAAAATATGACTGCTGGTATAAGCCAAGATAAGAGGAAAATCATTGCCATAGACAAGGAGGAAGGCAAGGCAGACTTAAGGAAAATAATGGCCATATTTTACGGAGCATCCCTTCTTATAATAATATTAACAAGCATAATTCTATTTATAAATTACGATAAAATTGGCGACACCCTTATCATGCACACTGACTTTAAGGGCAATGTCACAGACACAGCAGAAAAAACCCGCCTCAGTGTCTTTTATCCAACCCTCATAAGCCTAGCAATACTTGTCATGTTTTATTTGATCAACCTCATGCTTATCAAGGTTAGACTAAGGATTGCAATAGAAAATCCAGAACTTTCCCTAAAAAATAGCCTCAAAGCCAAGAAAGCCTGGACATATTACCTAGGCCTAAATGCCTTTGTCATGACCTTGCTTTTTGAAATCGGAGTTAATTTCTTGGCCTTAAAAAACAATAGCTTTCCTTTGTATGTTCTAACTATTATTACAATAATATTATCAATTGGAGGTGCAATTTACCTTGGAATCAAGGTTGGATCAGACGGGTCAAGGCTTGATAAAATGGAAGACTTTTCCTTTGAAGAAGACGATAAGTACTGGATTTTGGGATCAGGCTTTTATAACAATCCTGATGACCCAGCCCTCTTTGTAGCCAAGCGTGTGGGAGTTGGCTTTACCATAAATATAGCTAGGCCTATGGGCAAGATAATCTTACTTTTTACCCTTATAATCCTTATCTATTCCTTAGTTTCCATCTTTACCCATAAATAAATATTTCCTCCTTGCAAAAAGCAGGGAGGGTTTTTTATTCAATAATTCATTCTATACCAGGAATTATTCATTTTGTTAAATATTTCATATAATATTTCATAAATTTATGTTATAATTAGACTATGAAAAGGATTTTATAGAGAGGAAGGAATCTTATGGACGTATACGAAAAAGCACTAAAAAAACACGAAGAGTGGCAGGGCAAGGTTGCTACAGAAGTTAAGGCCAAGGTCCTAGATGCAGAAGATTTGACCTACGCCTATACCCCAGGAGTAGCAGAGCCTTGTAGAAAGATCCACGAAGATGAGAGAAAGGCCTATGTTTACACCTCCAAGGCAAATACCATCGCAGTCGTATCTGACGGGTCAGCTGTCCTTGGTCTTGGTAATATCGGTCCCAAGGCTGCCATGCCAGTTATGGAAGGTAAGGCTGTACTTTTTAAGGAATTTGGTGACGTAAATGCAGTACCAATCGTCCTTGATACCCAGGATGCAGATGAAATTATAGAAACAGTCAAAAATATAGCCCCTACCTTTGGAGGGATCAACCTAGAGGATATATCCTCACCTAGGTGTGTCTATATAGAAAATAAACTCAAGGAAATCCTTGATATACCAGTCTTCCACGACGACCAACACGGCACAGCCATAGTTACAGTTGCAGCATTGATAAATGCCCTAAAGGTTATTGATAAAAAGGCAAGCGAAATTAAGGTTTTAGTATCTGGAGCAGGTGCAGCAGGATATTCCATTAGTAAGCTCCTCCTAGATTTGGGAGTAAGGGATGTTATAGCCTGCGACTCCAAGGGTACCATCAACAAGACCCACCTAAAAGGTACAAACCCTGTCAAGGCAGAACTTGCCAAGATTACCAACAAAGAAAATTTTGAAGGAAGTCTAAAAGAAGCCATCAAGGGATGTGATGTCTTTGTAGGAGTATCAGTGCCGGGAGTAATAGATGAGGCTGATATCAAAAATATGGCAAATGATCCAATAGTCTTTGCCATGGCCAACCCTGTACCAGAGATAGACCCAGCCCTTGCCAAGGAAGCGGGAGCTGCGGTTGTAGCTACAGGTAGGTCAGACTTTCCTAACCAAATCAACAACGTCCTAGCCTTTCCAGGTATCTTTAGGGGAGCACTAGATGCCCACGCAGAAGAAATCACAGACGCCATGAAACTTGCCGCAGCTAGGGCCCTAGCAGAGCTTGTAATCCCTGATAAACTCTCAGGTGACTACGTAATCCCAGGAGCCTTTGAAGAAGGCGTGGCAGATGCAGTAGCAAAGGCTGTCAAGGCTGAAATCAAATAAGAAAAAATATTGTTTTTAATAAAGAATTTTGCCCATATTTTATGGGCTCAGAGCGTAGATAAAACATATAGACATGCGCCATTCCGACAGAGAAGCCGTTAGGCTTCGACGAGGAATCCCATAAATCTAGGGCTTGTATGGCCGTTATTTGTTTTTTTAAATAATAAAACACTCAAATGGTTTGATTTGTAAACAGCCAGTGCCCATATTTATGGGCTTTTTTCTTTGCGCCCAATATACTCCTAGAAGGAGAAAATCCTAGGAAAAATTCTATATAACCCGCCGTCCTTCCTATAATCCACCCATCCTGCATCCGAGTCCATCAGTCCTTTCGGTGATCGCACTACTATCCGTCTTCCTGATTCTTAGTGCGTCCACCCTTTCGACGACTGCACTACCAGATGCCCTTCCTGAATCCTATTCCATCAGTCCTTTCGATGATCGCACTCCTATCCGCCTTCCTGTTTCTTATTCCACCACCTTTTTGACGACTGCATTACCAGATGCCCTTCCTATATCCTAGTCCCACCGCCATTTCGACGACCAATATCCACGCGCCGTTTCGACGACCGAAGGGAGGAGAAATCTCACAAAGGCGAGATCATTAATATTTTATGATACCATTAGAACCATCCCAATCGGGGTAGTTTTTACTCTTTGGGCAAATTGAATAAAGTCTTTAAAACTAGTAAAATAATAGGAGTTTGAGAAAAGAAGAAGAAAGTGGTTTTAATGAAAAAAAACATAAAATTAATAGCATTTGATATAGATGGGACCGTAGTCACCAAGGATGGCAGAGTCCTAAAAGAAACTAAAGAAATAATTAAAGAATTAAAAGAGAGAGGCTTTGAAATAGTTCTTTGTACAGGCAGGAGTTTTAATGGCTTTTACCAGGTAAGAGAAGAGCTCGGCCTTATGGACTTTGATGATTACTCAATCACCTGCACAGGAGCTTTTATTAGGCAAAATGCCACCGGCAAGGCCCTTATGAAAAAGGTACTAACTGAAGAAGACGTAGAGAAAATATCTTCAAAGCTTGACGACGACAGGATTGATGTCACCATCCACACCAGAGATATCCTCTATAACAAGGCCAAGGAGCCTAATAAATATTTTCTAGAGGACCAGGCTGTTATGAAGATGCCTTGGCTAAGGTATGAAAGTCTAGACGATATCCACGATGACCTAGCCAGGGTTTGCTTTGAAAGTGATATAAAAACCCTGGATGAATTTGACGCTAGACACAAGGCAGATTTCATGAAAGATTACAAGTATATGAGAAACGCCAGGACCATCGTTGAAATCCTCCACAAGGATGCTGGTAAGTATGAAACGCTCCTAGAGCTTACTAAAATGCTTGATGTCAAAATGGATGAGGTTATGTATTTTGGTGATGGACCTAATGACGTAAAAACCCTAAGGGCTGTTGGAGTGGGTATAGCCATGGGTAACGCTAGAGAAATCACCAAGAAAGCAGCTGATCTCGTGATAGGTGACAATGACACCCCAGCTATAGCTGAGTTTTTGAAAGAGTATTTCGATGACTAAATTTGTTGTCTTATCCTCAGGCTCTTCAGGTAACTCCGTCTTTATCGACCATGACGGGACCAAGATCTTGGTAGATGCTGGTTTTTCTGGCAGGCAAATAGAAAGACTTTTAGAAAGCGTGGGAGAAAGCGCCACAAGGCTTGACGGAATCTTCCTAACCCACGAGCATGCCGACCACTCCAAGGGGGCAGCCATCCTTGCCAAGAGGTTTAAAATTCCACTTTTTGCCAACGGAGGCACTTGGAAGGCGGTTTTACCCAAGACCAAAAATTTTAGGGAAGAGTTAATCAGAGAATTTAAGTCCAATGAGTTTTTAAACTTCAAATCTATGGATATTTATCCAATTTCAACCTACCATGATGCCAATGAGCCGGTAGGTTTTATACTTTATCTGGGCAACAAAAAAATCAGTCTGGTCACAGATACAGGAGTGATAGACGATAAGATTGCCTACCAGATAAAGGGTTCTGATATATATTACCTTGAGGCCAACCACGACCTCGAAGCCCTAAAAATAGGCCCTTATCCCTACAATCTAAAACGAAGGGTCATGGGCAAGATGGGCCACTTATCAAATGACCAGGCCGCAGAAATCCTAGGTGATGCCCTAGAAGGCAGGGGAGAGTCAGTCTTCCTATCCCACTTATCAACCACCAACAATACCGAAGCCTTATCCAAAATCACAGTCGAGTCCTACCTAAAGGGTCTAGGACTAGATACAGATAAGGACATAAAACTAGACGTATCTAAAAGATACGAACCATCAAGGAAAGTAATACTATGACAGATATAAGAGAAATAGAAAAATCACTAATAAAAAAATATAGAAAACAACTTTGGTCACCCTTCATCAAGGCTGTCAAAGAATTTAAGCTAATAGAAGAAGGCGATAGGGTAGGAGTAGCCATATCAGGTGGCAAGGACTCACTACTATTGGCCAAACTTATAGAAGAACTTCACAAGCATTCCAAGGTCAATTTTGAAGTCGAATACCTATGTATGAACCCAGGCTACGATCAAGAAAACCTCGATCTTTTAAAGAAAAACCTAGCCTACCTAGAAATACCGGCCAAAATTTATGACTCAAAGGTCTTTGACATATCAGAAACTTTGGCAGACGGGGGCAATCCATGCTACCTTTGTGCCAGGATGAGAAGGGGCTTTCTTTATGCCAAGGCAAAAGAACTTGGCTGCAATAAACTTGCCCTAGGTCACCACCTAAACGACGTTATAGAAACCATCATGATAAACGTCCTTTATGCGGGTAATTACAAGACCATGAAACCAAAGCTTACGGCTCAAAATTTTGACGATATGCTCCTTATAAGACCCCTTTACTACCTCAGAGAAGAGGATATAATAAGGTGGAGAGATTTTGCCGAACTAAGCGCCCTTGATTGTGCCTGCACAGTTACCAAGTCAAGCGAATCTCATACCAGAAAAAAAGTCAAAGAGCTTATAGCAGAGCTTAAGAAAGACAATCCAAATGTAGAAATGTCAATCCTTCGTAGCTCAGAAAATGTCAACTGTGACATGGTCCTAGGCTATAAGGTTAGTGGCGAAAAACACTCATTTATGGAGGAATTTAAATGATAATAGATCTAATAAAAGTCCTAATCCTTTCGATAGTAGAGGGGGTCACAGAATTTTTGCCTGTCTCATCTACAGGCCACCTAATTTTAGTAAACCAATTTGTAAAGCTCGAACCAGAAGGCTTCTCCAACGCCTTTAACGTAATCATCCAGCTAGGAGCCATCCTTTCTGTAGTTGTCCTTTATTTTGAAAAATTAAACCCTTGGACTAAATCAAAGATTAAACTACCAAGAAACTACGATGACCTAAATACCAGGTCAAGGGCCTACTTTATAGCGACCCATCCTGACCAAAAGACAATGAAATTATGGCTAAAAGTCATAGTAGGAGTCCTACCAGCCATGGTCCTAGGCCTCTTATTTGACGATCTTATAGATGCCTATCTTTTTAACCCAATGACAGTAGCCGCCATGCTCTTTATTTGGGGTCTGATAATAATATTAGTAGAAAAAAGAAACAAAAAAATCAAATACGAATCTCTTGCAGACGTGCCATACACAACAATCTTGGCGATAGGATTTTTCCAATGTCTAGCCATGGTCCCAGGCACCTCAAGATCTGCTGCCACAATCATAGGAGCCATGATCCTAGGCCTATCAAGACCCGCCGCAGCAGAATTCTCCTTCTTCCTAGCCATCCCAACCATGCTAGGAGCAACCCTCCTAAAACTTGTAAAAAACCTAGGAGGATTTTCAGGCTACGAATGGTTTATAATCCTAGTAGGCATGGTCCTATCATTCATCGTGGCCTTCGTAGTAATCAGGAAATTCCTAACCTACGTAAAAAAACACGACTTTATCCCCTTTGGGATATACAGGATTATCCTTGCGGTAGTTGTATTTGGGTATTTTCTCAGCCATTAACATAACTGCTCCGTTTAAAGGGGAGGCCCAAGGGACCTTCCGCCGCTCTCGACCGCTGGGAAAATTGTCCCTCACCCGCCTCCCCTTAAATCCCGGAATAGCCAGTCGGCTCGTGGAGACCTACACCCCTGAGCGGCTCCTTGGCGGAGTGCGAAAGCAGAGTTTGTCTACGGCAAAGCTCTTTGATAGGGAGAATAACCCTGTATGAGTTTACGTATATCCACACTGATTTCTAATCTGCTAAGCCCTAAAAATCGCAAACTCGCTAACGCTCAAACATGCATTTTTCTTAACGGGCATCTTGATTAGAAATCTTTTGCCGATAGAGGAGAGATATGGTCTCGGTGTACCGACAGGTACTCGGCTCGTTTGGCTTTATCAAACATTGCTAGATGGGTTTTATCTTTCTTATGC
>NZ_CALGYW010000113.1 GCF_937934665.1 uncultured Anaerococcus sp. | reverse complement strand
ATGGCCACTGGCGATCAGATGCTAGTCTTCCTATGGATGCACCAAGAATGCACCAAGTGAAGGTTTTAAAATAAATTAAATAGTAAGTAGATAAAAAAGCCTTTTAACATCAAAATGGTAGAAGGTTTTTTTATTTAATAATGACAAGTAAAAACTCTTTCTTACATCCTGTCACCATCGATACTGACAAAATTACGCTTTCTAAGGCTTGCAAAAGGCTATATATTAAGCATATAATAAGATTAAGAAGATTATATGTCATGATTTTTTAAGGAGGAAATTATGGACAAAAAAACTAATGTAAAAAATAATGTGCAGCGTTTTGGAAGATTTCTAAGCGCTATGGTAATGCCAAATATTGGTATGTTTATTGCTTGGGGCTTTATCACAGCTCTTTTCATACCTGATGGTTATTTTCCAAATGAAAACCTTTCCGCCATGGTAGATGTTTTATTAAAATATCTCTTGCCAACTCTTATTGCTTATTCAGGTGGTAAGCTAGTTGGAGGTGAAAGAGGTGCCGTAATTGGTGCTATAGCTACAGCTGGTGTTATAGCTGGTGCTGATATACCAATGCTAATGGGTGCTATGATTATGGGACCTTTTGCAGGATGGGTTATTAAAAAGTTTGACAAGGCAGTTGATAATAAAATCCCATCAGGATTTGAAATGCTAGTAAACAACTTCTCAGTAGGTATTATAGGAATGCTTCTTGCAATCCTTGGCTATTATGGAATTGGACCACTTCTAGCAGCCCTCACTGCTATTGTAGAAGGCGGAGTTGATTTCTTAATTAGCAAAAAATTACTTCCATTAGTATCAATCTTTGTTGAACCGGGTAAAATATTATTCTTAAATAACGCTATCAACCACGGTATTTTTACTCCAATCGGTGCTAACCAAGTATCAGAAATGGGTAAATCTATAATGTACCTAATAGAAGCTAACCCAGGACCAGGTCTAGGTATACTTCTAGCCTACTTTTTCTTTGGCAAAGGTGACTCAAAGGATTCATCAGCAGGCGCAATGATAATTCACTTCTTCGGAGGTATCCACGAGATTTACTTCCCATATGTCCTAATGAACCCATACCTACTTTTAGCTGTAATAGCTGGTGGTTTTGCAGGAGTATTAACAAATGTATTATTAAATACTGGTCTAAGATCAGCAGCATCTCCTGGATCAATTATAGCAATCATGTCTATGGCAGCACCTGGAGACCATATAAAAATTATGATTTCAGTACTAATCGCAACAGTAGTATCATTCTTCATAGCATCTATCTTTGTAAAAAGAGCCTTTGCTAGAGGAAATTCAACAGACTTTGAAAAAGCCAAGGCGGATCTAGCATCTAGTAAGGCTGAATCAAAGGGTGAAGAAAAGGTAGAAGTAAAAGTAGATTCTAACCAAGCGAGCACAGTTAAAGAAGCTAAAGATGTTAAAAAAGTAGTATTTGCCTGTGATGCAGGAATGGGATCTTCAGCTATGGGTGCATCAAGATTTAGAAATGCAATCAAAGATTCACCATATGATATAGAAGTAACTCACGCTTCAGTTTCTGATATTCCAGAAGACGCAGACATAATTGTCACAAACGAAAACCTAGTAGAAAGAGTTGATAAAACAAAGGGATATGAAATAATTCCAATCAAAAACTTCTTAGCAGATCCAAATATCAATAATTTAATCGAAAGGTTTATAAAATAAAATTTTAGAGAGTGGAGGAGTCATTGAAATCATATAACCTATCTCAAAGACAAAAAAATATCATTAACATAATTGGAGATAAGGCTGATGAATTTATAACAGTAAATGATATAGCTAAAAATATTGGTGTATCAACTAGAACTGTTCAAAGAGACTTATCTTTGATAGAAGACTTCTTATATGAAAATGACTTCTCTTTAATAAAGAAGCCAGGCCAGGGGCTTAAGCTTAATGAAAGTAAGGAATCTGTAAAATACCTTTATGAGCTTTTAGAAATGGTAGATTCTTCAAAGCAGTATGAGAGGGTTGAGAGAGTGAATTTCATTCTTTCAAGACTACTTACCAGCAAAAGTCCTATAAAATATTATGTTTTTACTTTATATTTAAATATTTCTGAGAAAACTCTAACAGATGACCTAGCTATTATAGAAAAACGGCTATCAGTT
>NZ_CALGYW010000112.1 GCF_937934665.1 uncultured Anaerococcus sp. | reverse complement strand
TCTGGATAAGTTTTATTATTTTCCCAGTTTGATATTGATTGCCTAGAGACAAATATTTTTTCTGCAACCTCTTCCTGGGTCAATTTTTTATCCATCCTTGCCTTTTTTAATTTATCTCCGATTTTCATTCTTACCTCCTAAGTTTATATTAAAAGATTATTCTTATTTAGTCTATCTATATCACTTTACACCCGTATTTTTCTATGTAAAAATGCTTTTACATCCTTTATTTATCTACTTTCCTAAATATTTGACCAGAATCCAATTCTATATGATAATTATACTAGGAGGAGATATGGAAGGAATTATTATTGGCCTAGTTACATTTTTTCTTATAGGAATTTTTCACCCCCTAGTTATTAAAGGAGAATATTATTTGGGCAGGAAGGCTAACAAGTATTTTATTATATTTGGGATAATTTTTGTGGCTCTTTCTCTATATATAAAATCACTTATACCAAGTATCTTTGCAGGAGTTATCGCTTGTTGCTGTTTTTGGTCAATTGGCGAAGTTATAGAGCAAGAAGAAAGAGTTCTAAAAGGCTGGTTTAAAGAAAATCCAAAGAGAAAAGAATACTACGATAAATTAAGAAAAAATAAAAATCTTGACAGATGATGATTTGAAATTATAATATAAATGAACAACGTTCATTAGGAGTCGTTTATGATTATAACAAGAGACATAATCCTTGATGAGTCTAGAAAACTCGTGGCAAAAGATGGACTTAAGGCACTTAGTATAAGAAAGCTTGCCAATAATTCTAATGTGGCAATAGGTACTATCTACAACTATTTCTCATCTAAGGACGACCTTATGATAAGCACAATAGAAAGTGTATGGGAAGATATTTTATCTTTAGACCAAGCTAGGCTTGATACAAATAATTTTATAGATTATTTATCTAATATTTTTAAAAATCTAAGCCTTGGTATAGAAAAATACCCTAATTTTTTTAATATCCACTCCCTAAGTTTTAAGGCTCAAAATATTAGCAGGGCCAAGGATTCCATGACAAATTACATCGAAAAAGTAAGTGAAAACCTTATGGAAATCCTAGAAAGGGATCCAAATATCAGAAAGGATGTCTTTGATGATGAATTTACCAAGGATGATTTGCTTGAATTTATCCTTAAGGCAATCCACAGTTTTATAGCAGAAAATAATCATAACGAAGACTTAATTCTTAAAATTATAAAAAAACTCATCTACTAACCCGTCTTAAAAAGCGGGCTTTGTAAAGAAAGTTTATGAACAATGTTCAGTAGGTGTTTATAATGACAAAAAAATATTTTAAAATATCATTTATTTATTTAATCTTCGGCTTATTTTTAAGGGGTTTTACAGAGAATACACAAGAATAATAGGATTTACAGGCCTTACTAGCCTTAGAGTGGCTCACACCCATACCCTTGTTTTAGGATTTACTTTGTTTTTGATTCTTAGTATTTTGCAAAAAGTTTTAATTTAAAAGAAGATAAAAAAGAAAAAAGATTTTTCAATACCTATAATTTTTCACTAATCTTAGTTATTGGCACAATAATTGCCAGAACTTTCTACCAAATCTATGATTTAGATAGTGCATCTCTAAGTGCTGCTATATCAGGTATAGCTGGTATCGGTCATATAGCCATTGCCTTTTACTTTTTATATACTTATCTTAAAAATTATGTAGATAAGAAAGAAAAAGTTTGGGAATATTACTCTCATAAAAAGCTCTCAAACTTGGTATTTCCAAGCTTGAGAGCTTTTATCATATAAATTGACCAATTACTAGAATAAGAATAGATGGAACCATAATTATTAGGCCTACTAGTTCTAACAAGTCTAGCCTATCTCTAGTTTTCTTATATTTTTTAAAAGTTCCTGGTATCATTAATAAATTTCCTACCGTTAATAAAATAAGACCTAGGGTTCTTAACATATATTTCTCCTATTTTTTGTGGGCTGTCTTAAGCCTATTTTCAAGGGTTATTCCTAAAATTACATAGGACATAAATTCTATTAGGATAAATAGAAATCTTCTAATTCTTGTCATCTCTATAAAATTGTTTAAAATTAGGCCTATTATTATAAAGACAAGTGCAAGAGTAAAGGCACCCCTTGCCATGAAGTTATTTGCAAAATACCAATTTTGCTTAGACTTTGTTGAAAGTTCTGTCCTATATCCATATTTTTTGTCAATCGGTTTATTTTTTATCATATTTGAAATAAAACCAACAAAAACAAAGTAGGCTGGAAATAAAAATATTATGAAATCATCAAAATTCATTGCTACTCCTATAAGTACTTATTAATTAAAAAGTCTAAACCTAGTGCCCAAGCCATAGAATAAGCAAAGATACTTAGGGGTTTACATAAGAGGATGATTGTTATAAACTTTTTTACGGACATTTCTGTAAGACCTGTTAGATAACAAAGAAAATCGTCAGGTGCAACCGGTAAAAATATTGCTAGGGCAAAGAATTTATCATACCTATCCTCATTTAGTTTGCCCCTATACTTATCATAGAGATCTTTTCCGAATATCTTTATTACAATCGACCTGCCAAAGGTCCTTGAAATAAAAAATACAAGGATGGAACCTAGGCAAATCGATATATAATTATAGATAAAGCCCCAAAAAGCTCCAAAAATAACCACACCTGCTACACAGGTTAGTCCTCCAGGTATAACTGGTACTACAATTTGGACAATTTGTAATCCCATAAATACTATGGGTCCCCAGGCTCCCTTGGCAAGGATTAGTTCTCTAAAGTTATCTAGAGAATTAAAGTATCCTCTTTTATAGCCAATATATCCTAAAAAAATACCAAGGATTAGGAGAATGCCTCCTATAATATTAAAAATTTGACTTTTTACTAATTTTTTCATAAAAGACCACCTTGTATGATGTGTGTAGTAGTATCATACAACTATCATATTTCCCTGTCAATTTCATTCTTATCATACCATAACATTATTAAGATTTAGTAAAGAGATATTTATAAAAAAATCCAAAGACCTCTTGGTCAATGGATTTTTATTTTTACACAACTATATTTAAGATTTTACCTGGCACATAGATGACTTTTCTAAAGTCTTTGCCTTCTATATAGGTTTTTACGTTCTTATCTTCGTTTGCAAGGTCTAAGGCTTCTTCTTTAGATGCAGTTTTTGATATCTTGATCTTGCCACGCATCTTGCCATTTACTTGGACAGGAAGCTCTACTGTATCAAGGCTTAGCTTATTTTCATCAAAGCTTGGCCAGATTGTTTCGTTAAGCCTTCCTTCAAAACCTGCCATTTCCCAAAGCTCTTCTGTAAGGTGAGGAGCAACCGGGTTTAATAAAGTGATATAGGTTTTAAAATCTTTACTTGTGATTTTTCCAAGTGATCTCATCTCATTTGAAAGGGTCATTAGCTGAGCAATAGCAGTATTAAACTTAAGATTTTCATAATCTTCGCTTACCTTTTTGATGGTTTGGTTGGTTAGGATTTCTAGTTCTTTAGAATAAAAATCCCCGTCTTCTACAAGGTCTAAGAGGTTATAAACTCTTTCAAGATATTTTCTACAACCCTTAACCCCCTCATCTGACCACTTGGCAACTGATGAGAAGTCCCCCATAAACATTTCGTAGGTTCTTAGGGTGTCAGCACCAAAGTCCCTTATTATATCATCTGGATTTATGACATTACCACGAGATTTGCTCATCTTTTGCCCATCTGGTCCTAAGATCATGCCGTGGCTTGTTCTTTTCATGTATGGTTCTTTGGTTGGAACTACTCCAATATCATATAAAACCTTATGCCAAAATCTTGAATAAAGTAGGTGGAGAGTAGTATGTTCCATTCCCCCGTTATACCAATCAACAGGTGTAAAGTAGTCTAGGGCTTCCTTGCTTGCAAGAGCTTCACTATTATGAGGATCTGCATATCTTAGGTAGTACCAAGAAGATCCTGCCCATTGTGGCATGGTATCTGTTTCTCTTTTAGCAGGCTTGCCGCAGTGTGGGCAAGTTGTATTTACAAATTCGTCAATCTTTGCTAGTGGAGATTCACCTGTGGCTGTCGGTGTGTAAGACTCAATTTCAGGTAATTTTACTGGTAGGTCTTTTTCATCTACTGGTACCCATCCACAATCTTCGCAGTATACCATTGGGATTGGCTCTCCCCAGTATCTTTGTCTAGAAAATACCCAGTCACGTAGCTTATAATTTATCTTGGCTTCACCTAAATTATTTTCTTCTATATATTCGATGGCCTTTTTCTTAGCATCGCTTGCACTTAGACCGTTTAGGAAGTCTGAATTAATAGAAGTTCCTTTTTCTATATCTGTTACAGGAAGGTCTTCTTCTGAGTCATAAACAGGTATGATTGGCATTTCAAATTTCTTAGCAAATTCAAAGTCACGTTCGTCGTGAGCTGGTACTGCCATTATAGCTCCAGTACCATAGCCCATTAAAACATAGTCAGAAACCCAAATTGGAATTTCTTTTTCATTCAGTGGGTTAATCGCTGAAAGACCATCTATCATGACACCAGTTTTATCCTTATTTAATTCTGATCTTTCAAAGTCAGATTTTAGACTTGCTTGGTGCTTATAGTCTACAATGTCTTCATAATTTTTTATTTCGTCTTTGTATTTTTCTAAAATTGGGTGTTCTGGAGAAACAACCATATAGGATACACCAAAGATGGTGTCAGGCCTTGTAGTATAAACCGTTAGCTCTTCTTCCTTATCTTTGATTTTGAAATTAACATCAGCACCGTGGCTTCTACCTATCCAATTAATTTGGCTAGTTTTTATTCTATTTTCAAAATCAACCTCGTCTAAATCGTCAATTAGCCTATCTGCGTAGGCAGTTATCTTTAGCATCCATTGGTTTTTAAGCTTATGTTCTACATCAGATCCGCATCTTTCACACTTGCCATCTACTACCTCTTCGTTAGCAAGACCAACAAGACAAGATGGACACCAGTTTACTGATGTTTCAGCCTTATAGGCAAGACCTTTTTTATACATTTGTAAGAAAATCCACTGAGTCCACTTATAATAGTCAGGATCAGTTGTATTTATTTCCCTATCCCAATCAAAGGAGAAACCGATAGACTCCATTTGTCCCCTAAAATGGTCTATGTTTTTTTCTGTAATGATTGCTGGATGAATTTTATTTTCTATAGCGTAGTTTTCTGCTGGAAGACCAAAGGCATCCCAACCCATGGTATACATTACATTTTCGCCTTCAAACCTTCTCTTACGAGCTACAACGTCTATGGCTGTATATGGACGAGGGTGGCCAACGTGAAGGCCTTGACCTGATGGGTAAGGAAATTCTACAAGTGGGTAGAACTTTTTCTTATTAGAATCTATTTCTGATTTAAAAGTTTTTTCGTCTTTCCAGATTTTTTGCCATTTTTTCTCAATAGCATTTGGATTATATTCCTTCATCTTTCCTCCTAGTTTTGGTTGGCAAAGGCATTTACATATCTTGGATAAGCTATTACGTCTCTGATGTTTTTCATGCCTGTTACATACATCATAGCTCTTTCAAATCCTAGACCGAATCCTGAATGAACAACTGTACCAAATCTTCTAAGATCAAGATAGTTTTGGTATTCTTCTGGGTTTAGGCCATTGTCTTCCATGGATTTTACAAGCTCATCATATCTTTCTTCCCTTTGTGAGCCACCGATTAGTTCGCCTACTCCTGGTACTAGCATATCAAAGGCTGCAACAGTCTTGCCATCGTCATTTCTCTTCATATAGAAGGCCTTGATATCCTTTGGATAGTCTGTTACAAATACTGGTCCATCAACGATTTTTTCTGATAGGTATCTTTCGTGTTCAGTTTGTAGGTCCATGCCCCACTCAACTGGGAATTCAAATTTCTCGCCAGATTCCTTAAGAAGTTCAATTGCCTTTGTATAGGTAATTCTTGCAAATTCAGAATCGCGTAGTTTTGTTAATCTTTCTATTAAGCCCTTGTCTATCCATTTGTTGAAAAATTCCATTTCATCTTTGGCATTTTCTAAGATATAGTCAATGGCGTATTTTATCATATCTTCAGCTGTATCCATACATACATTGTAGTCTGCAAAGGCCATTTCAGGCTCTAGCATCCAGAATTCTGCAGCGTGTCTTGGTGTGTTTGAAACTTCTGCCCTGAAAGTAGGCCCAAATGTATAAACATTACCAAAGGAAAGAGCATAATCTTCTGCCTCTAATTGACCAGATACGGTCATGTAAGATTTTTTGTTAAAGAAATCTTTGCTATAATCAACCTTGCCATCAACTCCCTTTGGTGGATCATTTGGGTCAATTGTTGTTACGTTAAACATCTCTCCTGCACCTTCAGCATCGCTTGCTGTGATTATTGGTGGGTTTACATAGACAAAGTCTCTTTCTTGGAAGAACTTATGAAGAGCATAGGCTAGTATTGAACGAAGTCTAAATACTGCCCTGTAGGTGTTTGTCCTTGATCTTAGATGTGGGATAGTTCTCATAAATTCAAAGGTTTGTCTTTGTTTTTGGATTGGGAATTTTTCTGATGATTCACCTAAAACTGTAACCTTGCTTGCTTGAATTTCATAAGGGTTTTTGTTATTGCCTGTTTTAACAAACTTACCATGAACCTCTAAAGAAGCTGATAGGTGTTGTTTATCAAGCTCTTCGTAGTTTTCCATATCTTTTCCAACTACAACTTGAAGGTTCTTAAAGGTAGAACCATCGTTTAGGTCAATGAACCCAACGTTTTTACTAAATCTTGAGTTTCTTATCCAACCTTCGATTTCAATTTCTTTGTCAACAAAGCTTTCTGCTTCATTAATTAATTTTCTAATCTTCATTTTTGCCTTCCTTTATTTTTTCTAATCTTTCAATCATTTCTTTTTCATAGCCAAGATATTTTGCTTGATAAAATTTTTCACCAACAAAATCATCTGGCAGGTAAGATGTATTTACGTAGCCACCATGGTCGTGGGGATATAAGTATTCTTCCTTGATAAGATTTTTACTACCCGCATAGTGGCTATCTTTTAATTTATTTGGTACTATTTTGTCTTGGTTATTTTTTACAAAATCAAGTGCTTTATCTATAGCTAAATAAGTAGAATTGCTCTTTACGGCTGCTGCTAGGTAGGTTACAGTCTGAGCTAGTATTATCCTTGCTTCAGGCATACCTATCTTATTTACAGCCTCAAAGGTTGAATTTGCTAAAACTAGGGCATAGGGATCTGCATTTGATATATCCTCTGCCGCAAAAATAATCATCCTTCTTGCTATAAATTTAATGTCTTCACCTGAGTTTAACATCTTAGCCAGATAAAAAAGTGCCGCATCTATATCTGATCCCCTCATGCTTTTTATAAAGGCTGAAATAGTATCGTAGTGCCTATCACCATTTTTATCGTAGACAGCAATCTTTTTTGTTGTAGAATTCTCTATAGTTTCAGAGTCTATTTCTATTCTACCATCTTTTTCATTTTCTGAAAATATAGCAATTTCTAAGGCATTTAAAAGCGCTCTAGAATCTCCATTTGAATATTTTATTAATTTATCCCTGGCTTTTTTATCTAAGATGATATTTTTACTTGTTAAAACCTCATCTGTATTTAGGGCAAGGTCAATAAGGTCACTTAGGTTTTTATCTGTAAGTTCCTTTAATTCAAAAACATACATCCTTGAAATTAGGGCCTTATTTACCTCAAAGTAGGGATTTTCTGTAGTTGCTCCTATGAGGGTAATGGTGCCAGCCTCTACAAAGGGTAGGAGGTAGTCTTGCTGACTTTTATTAAACCTGTGGATCTCATCTACAAATAAAATTGTTTTTTTATTCTCGTATGACAAGTTATCCTTGGCAATCTGGATTTTTTCCCTTAAGTCAGCTATACCACTTGCAACTGCAGATACTTCTTCAAAGGCCATATGAGTAGAATTTGAGATAATCTTAGCAAGGGTGGTCTTTCCCACTCCTGGTGGCCCATAAAAAATCATCGAATAAATCCTATCGGCCTTGATCATCCTTCTTATAATCTTACCCTCTCCAACGAGGTGGTCTTGGCCTATGTAGACATCAAGAGTCTTTGGTCTAAGCCTATCAGCTAGGGGGCGAGATTTTTCCATTTCAATTTTTCTATTTAACTCAAATAAATCCATAAAACTCCCTTAAAAAAAGAAGCTGCCGTAGTATGAACAAATCGTCCCTACCAATCAAAGATTCCTAGAAGAATGTCATCTTCTAAGGGCCGGCGGCTTAAGTAGCCTTTCCGGCCTTTAGAAGATAACTTCCTTACTAGCCTATGATTAGGGGACGATAATTATTCACACTTTGTGCAAGCTCCATCATCTTTTAAATTTACAATCTCTTCATAAAAGGACTCCAAATCCTTAAATTCCCTATAAACAGAAGCAAATCTGACATAGGCAACGGAGTCAAGTTCTTTTAGCTCATCCATGACAAGCTCACCTATATATGTTGAAGTCACTTCTTTTTTACCAGTGTGGTTAACCTTAGTTTCGATATTTTTTGCTACTTTTTCTATCTCATCCATAGATACCGGACGTTTTTGACAGGATTTTACTATACCTGAGATGACCTTTCTTGGGTCAAATGCCTCCCTGGTATTATCTTTTTTTACTATCATGACCGTAGAATCTTCATACCTTTCATAGGTAGAAAATCTTTTATCACAATCTTCACAGAGTCTTCTCCTGCGGATGGCCCTGTCATCATCAGTAGACCTTGAATCAACTACCCTAGTATTGTTTGAATTGCAATAGGGACATCTCATATTATTTTAAGAAATCTGGAAGATCAATGTCATCAAATGGATTTGATGATCTTCTTGTTTGTTTGTTAGCTTGGGTATTTCTTTGTGGAGCTCTTAGCTCTTCTGACTTAGCAGAATTTCTATCAGCTCTACGAGATTTAGCATTGGTATCAAAACCTGTAGCTATAACTGTTATCTTAATATCATCTCCTAGTGATTCGTCTTGGCCAACACCAAAGATGATATTTGCATCAGAATCTATAGCTTCTCTAATTAATTCTGCTGCTTCGTTTGCTTCCATTAAGCCTACTTCTGCTGCTGTTACGTTAAGTAAAACAGCATTTGCTCCCTCGATGCTTGTTTCAAGAAGTGGAGAATTTACTGCAGCTTTGGCAGCATCAACAGCTCTATTTTCACCGCTTGCCCTACCAATACCCATGTGGGCAATACCTTGATCGCTCATGATTGACTCAACGTCAGCAAAGTCAAGGTTAATTACGTTTGGTACTGCTATTAGTTCTGAAATACCACTTACTGCATCCATTAAAACTTGGTCAGCCATTTGGAAGGCTTCTACCATTGATGTTCTTTTTTCAACAATTTGTAGTAGTCTATCATTTGGAATAGTAATAAGTGTATCTACATTTTCCTTAAGTTTTTCGATACCACCTTCTGCTTGGGTAGCTCTCTTTCTACCTTCAAAGGTAAATGGTTTAGTAACTACACCTACAGTTAGGATGTCCATTTCCTTAGCAACTTGGGCTACAACTGGAGCAGCTCCTGTACCTGTACCACCGCCCATACCAGCTGTGATAAAGACCATGTCTGCACCCTTTATTGCTTCTTCAATTTCACCCTTAGATTCTTCAGCTGCTTTTTCTCCAACACTTGGATTTGCACCAGCTCCTAGACCTCTTGTTAGTTTTTCACCGATTTGAAGTCTAACATCTGCATTTGATTCTTGAAGAGTTTGCAAGTCTGTATTAAGTGCTAAAAACTCTACTCCTGATAGTCCATTGTCTCTCATCCTGCTGATAGCGTTATTTCCACCACCACCAACACCTATAACTTTTATCTTAGCTAAAGAATTGTTGTCCATATCAATGTTAATATTTGCCATAAAATCCCCCATTGTTCATTCTACTTATTAAGATTATCACTAAAAGACTTCTACTTTACAACCACAAGAGGATTATCTCCATTGTTTAAGTTGATACTCACTGCTTCTAGTCCCTTGTTATTTATGTCTTGTAAGATCTTTTCTAGCAATTTAATTCTATAAGAAATATTATTTAAATCACCAAATTTAACCTCAATATCTTGTATCATTATACCAATATCAAGTTTATTTTCCAAATTTAATTGGCTGACACTGCCTATTAGAGAAGAAGCTTGCAGCTCTTTTAGAAAATCTTGACTAGCTTTTGATGAAGTAAAACTTTCTCCGATAGTCGTTTCAAGACCCTTTAGCTTAATTTCAATAAATTTTGCATCTTCACTATAGCTCTTTTTATCTGTAATAAGGCCATCGTTGGTAATCAAAAACTTTTTGCCGTATTTTTCTACCTCAAACATAGGAAAATCTTCTTCTATCTTAATTGATAAAATCTTTGGAAATACCTTTCTTACCTTGGCACTTTTTACATACTCCAAGTTCTCAATATCACTTTCGTACTTGGTTGGATTATATAATAAAATGTTTTTTCCCAAAGGTGACTTAAGTTTTTTTATTATTTCTGTATCCTCTGTCACCCTATTTCCATTTATGTATATATCCTGGATTTTCATATAGGGATGGGTATAAAGGTTATAAGAAATTCCTAATACAAAAGCCAAGACTAGGAAAAAGATAAAAGGCTTTTTGCTTTTTACTTCTTCCTTGCTATGTTTTTTGGCTATATGTTTTTTGCTAAATACCCTAGATCCTTTTTTTATTAACCTGTCATCGTTTTTATTTGTCATTTATATTAGCTCTTTTATTTGCTCATAAATTTTATCCAAGGCGTCTTTATCAGCAAGTTTTTGAGCATTTTCCCCCATCTTTTTGATTTTTTCCTTATCCTTTATTATACTCATAATCTCTTCTTTTAGGAAAGGGCCAGTCAAATCTTTCTCTAAAATCATAAGACTAGCATCATTTTCTACATAGGTTCGGGCGTTATACTCTTGGTGATTTTCTGTGGTATAGGCTTTTGGTATTAGGATTGAAGGCTTACACACAGACGAAATCTCAGCAAGGCTCATTGCCCCACTTGATGCAATCACAAGATCTGCCACCCCATAAAATAAATCTATATTATCTATATATTTAAAGGCCTTAAGATATTTTGTGTCCTTGGCCCTCTTACAAAAATCTTCATAATACCTCACCCCTGTTTGATGGAGAAGGTAAAACTCTCCTTCTAAGTCCTTACTTATTTCTATTACAGCCTTATTTAAGGCAAAGGACCCATTTGATCCACCAAAGGAAAATACCACTGGAATATTTTTATCAATGCCAAGATCTCTTAAGTCACTATCGGTAAAAGATAGGTCAAAGTTATTTCTTACAGGATTACCTGTAACAACTATATTATCCTGGTATTTAAAATGCTTTTTTGCTTCCTTATAGGAAATTAAAACCCTATCTACTTTTTTAGATAAAAACTTAGAGGCCATACCTGGATAAGAGTTTGACTCATGGACTATGGCTGGTATTTTTTTCTTACTAGCCTGATATAAAGTAGGCGCGCATACATAGCCACCTGTTCCAATTACAAGGTCTGGCTTGAAATCTTTTATAATCTGCTTTGCTTCCTTAAAGCCCTTTAGATTTCTAAAAAGGGCCTTGAAAAGTCTTTTATTTATCCTTCTAGGTAGGCCCATGGCATCTATTGGGTAAAAATCATAGCCATTTTTCTTGGCTATAGCCTCTTCAGGACCACCCTTAATTCCTACATAAATTATTTCACTAGTTGGGTTTTCTTCTTTGATTTTTTGACCAATGGCTATGGCAGGATAAATATGACCACCCGTGCCGCCACCTGATAGTATCACTCTCATTTTTCTTCCAATCTATTTACTAGGGTCTTAAACTCATCTCCCCTTACCTCATAGGACTTATACATATCCCAAGAAGCGCTGGCAGGAGAAAGTAAAACCACATCCCCATCTCGGCCTTCCTTGTAGGCCTTATCTATGGCTTCTTTCATATCATTAACACATATATAGTTGATTTTATATTTCTCGCACAAGTCTTTAAGCTTATCCTTAGTTTCTCCCATAAGAACCATGGTCTTTCCATTTTTCTTAAAGGCCTTTATAAAATCTGTATAGTCTATATGCTTATCGTAGCCACCTGCTATTATTACTATAGGTCTGTCAAAACTTTCAATCGCTTTTATCGAGCTATCGACATTGGTTCCCTTAGAATCATTGTAAAAATCAATACCAGAAAGACTTCTAACATACTCTAACCTGTGAGAAATTGACTTAAATGTTTTTATAGCCTTTACTATATCAGGCAAATCTAGGCCATATAAATAAGTAAGCAAAACAGCTGCCATTACATTTTCGTAATTATGGCGTCCTATTATCGCTAGGTCCCTGACATCAAGAATTTCAGTTATATTACAAGTGCCATTTCTCAAGAAAATTTTATCCCCATCTAGGAAAAGCCCCCTATCTACAATATTCTCACTTGAAAATTCATAAACTTGAGCCTTAAAATCTCCCAAATGCTTCTTGATTATCTCATCTTCGTGGTTAATAACTAGATAGTCTCTTTCATCTTGCTTTGCTGCAAGCTTTAACTTACTTTCTATATAATCATCAAAAGTCCCATGCCAATCGATGTGATCTTCCTTTATATTTAAAATCGCACCTATATGAGGCTTGTAAGTAGAGGTATCATGGAGTTGAAAAGAAGAAAGTTCTTCTACAAAAACTCCTTTTTTACCATACATCTGCCACAAGATTCCTTCTCCGATATTACCTACTGCAAAAGCAGATTTTCCGCACTCATTTAAAATATGGGCTACCATTGATGTTGTTGAAGTCTTACCATTTGTACCTGTTATTGCAATTTTTTCCTTGTGAGGAAAAAGTCTTTGACTTACTTCTATATCTGAAACTATTTCGTTATCTTTTTCTAAGATTTTAACGACCTCATCACTTGGCTTTATTCCTGGCGACTTTAAAACAAAGTCGTATTTACCAAAATTTAAATCAGAAATAGGGCTATAGTTATAGCCCTGAAGTTCTTTTATATTTTCTTTATTTTTATCATAGGTATAAACTTCATATCCTAGCTTATCTAAAGCCTTGACTGAGGATATCCCTGTTACACCGAGTCCATAAACTAAAACTTTTTTCATAGTATTGCCACCAAACTTATTAGACATAGGATTGTTGATACAACCATAAATCCTGTTACAATTTTTTGTTCCTTATAACCCTTTAATTCATAGTGATGGTGGATAGGTGTCATAAGAAATACTCTTTTCTTATTTCTATGCCTGTAAGATGTTACCTGGATAATAACAGATAAGGTCTCCATCATGTATACTCCACCAATTATCACCAGGTAGATAGGGATTTTTAGATTAATGGCAAGGGCTACTATAGCTCCTCCTATGGCCATTGATCCTGTATCTCCCATAAAAACACTGGCTGGGTTTGAGTTATAAATTAAAAATCCTAGGATTGCTCCAAGCATGATTATAGAAAATACTTTGTTTGTACCTGTTTTCGCTATTATAGCAAGTGTTACAAATACTGGTATAGATACACTTACCAAAAGTCCATCTAACCCATCAGTAAGGTTTGTAGCATTTGTCGTACCCACTATTATAAAAATCATAAGGGGGATGCCAAGCATTGATACTGGTAGGTAATAGGATGTGAAAGGTATTAGTAGTTTAGTTATAGATTCTTTGTCATTAATAAAAGCTAGGATTGTGATTAATCCAGCTAAGGCAAACTGTAAAACCAATTTTTGCTTAGGATTTAGCCCCTCTGACTGGTGGAGTACTAGTTTTCTAAAGTCATCAATAAAACCTATTGCTCCAAAACCTAACATGGAAAGAATTAGAATTAAAGTTTCTAAATTTTTAGGTAGGATTATTATACTCATCACTAGGGCAACTAGGATAAAGATTATCCCACCCATGGTTGGTGTGCCTTCCTTGGCCATATGACTTTGTGGCCCTACTGTTCTTATATTTTGTCCGATTTTCTTTCTTTTGAGGATGGGAATTATGACTTTGCCAAGTCCCATGCTCAAAAAAATACCAATTAAAGTTATAATATAAATATTGTCCATTTTATTTCCTAACGGCAGTTAATTATTATCATCATTTTTATAAACCATGCCCATCTCTTCGATGGCGTATCTTTGTATCCTGTTTAAGTCTATTGCCTCATCAAGATTATTTTTTAGCCTATCTCTGGTTAGTTCATAGCTTACAATTTCTGCCTGTAGTCTATTATACTCAAATTTATCATTTGACAAGTTTATTTTTTTGACAAGGAGGTAGATTGCCATAGTTGAAATCATGGCGAAGCATAAAAAAGAAATAGCATATTTTACCTTCCTGTCCCTTTTTCTAAGCTTATCTATTTGGTATGACCTACTGACTCTTGGTTTTTCTTTTACCTTCAGTCTTACACGATTTCTATTATTATTTTTTACTAATACTTCTTCAAAACGCTCAGCCATATCATATCCTTTGACATACTCTTAATTTCGCAGGCTTTGACCTGGAGTTTTCTTTTAGTTCATCGGCCTTTGCTGTAATAGGCTTTTTGGTAATAATCTTTACCTTAGCCTCGTGGTTACAGACACAAACCGGAAGCTCTGGCGGGCATATACATCCTGTCGCCAAGTCTTTAAATTTATTTTTAACTATCCTATCTTCTAGAGAATGGAAGGTAATTACCGCTAGTCTTCCATCCTTGTCGATAAAATCTATTATCGTATCGATGGCCCTACTTAGGACGTCAAGCTCCCTATTTACCTCTATACGAAGGGCTTGAAATACTCTCTTTTCAGGATGAGCTTCTGAAAATCTCGCAGATTTCATAACAATATTTCGGAGTTTGAAAGTGGTATTAATTCTTTCATTTGCACGAGCTTTCACTATATTTCTCGCTATGGCTTTTGAAAATCTCTCTTCACCATAGTCAAAAAATATTCTAGTAAGCTCATCCTCGGAGTATTCATTGACAATTTTTTCTGCTGTTAACTCACTTTGCCTATTCATCCTCATATCAAGAGGTCCATCATGCATATAAGAAAATCCACGTTCGGGATTGTCTATCTGATAGGAGCTAACGCCAATATCCATTAGAGCACCATCTATTTTATCAAAACCTGCCTCAGTTAAGACCTTGCCTATGTTTTCAAAGTTGGTATTAAAAAACACCTTGTTGTCATAGGCCTTTAGGTTTTCGCTTGCAGCTTTAATGGCAGCTTTATCTTGGTCTATGCCTATTAATAAGCCCTTATCAGAAAGCTTTTCTAAAATTAATTTAGAATGACCTCCCTTACCCAGGGTTAAGTCCGCATAAATTCCATCAGGCTTAATATTTAAATTTTCTATACATTCTCTATAGAGAACTGGCGTATGTTCAAATTTCATCTTATTCATCCATAATATCGGATAAATTCACCTCTACTTCATTTATATATTCTTCCCAGATTGTCTTATCCCATATTTCTATGGTTGTGTTGTTTCCAATTATCATAGCCTCATCTGAGATTTCAGCATAGTCCTTCAAAGATTTGTTGATCAAAATCCTTCCTTGCTTATCAAGGTTGATTTTGACAGTGGATGAGAAAAATAGCCTTTTAATGGCACGGTTTTTCTTATTTTCATAAACTAGTTGGTCAAGGGCGGCTGATTTTTTTTGAAATTCCTCTTCTGTATAAACTATCAGGGACTTTTCTGGTCCCTTGGTTAGATAAATCTTACCATCAAGGTCACATCTAAAGTCACTAGGCATCATTATTCTATTTTTGCTATCAAGCTTATGAACATATTCACCTAGAAACATCATTTACCACCTTTTACCACACTCTTCCACTTTATCTTTATTTTATCCTATTTACCACAAAAAAGCAAACAAAAAGACCGATTCTAAAAATCGGTCAACCTTTGATGTTTATTTAAATTTAATGATTCTTTCTTCTTTTTTGCCTTTCTTTTCCTTATGAAAATGTGGTGGGAGGTTTTCTTTTTTTGCATAGATTAAAAGAGCAATTCCCACTATCATAAAGACTATAGAAACTAATTGGGCAGTTCTTAGGCCAAATACATAAAGTGAATCAGTCCTAAGCCCCTCTACGAAAAACCTCACTATACCGTAGGCTAGGAAATAAATTCCTGATATAAAACCCTTGGCTGGATTTTTCTTCCTATAGTTTATGAGGAATAAAAATATCAAGAAGTTTCCAAGAGATTCATAAAAAAATGTTGGATGAACTTTAACTCCGTCTATGATTATCCCCCAAGGTAGGTCTGTAGGATAGCCATGAGCTTCAGCGTTGGCAAAGTTTCCCCAACGTCCAACAGCTTGAGCAAAAACAAGGGATGGGGCAAGTATATCTGTTAGATCAATCATTGGTATATCTCGTCTTTTACTAAAAAAGTATAGGGCAATTAGACCAAAGATAATCCCGCCTTGGATGGCAAGACCTCCTCCCCTTATATCGATAATTTCATTTGGATGGGCACCGTAGTAGTCCCACTCAAAGATTACATACCATATCCTTGCTCCGATTACCCCAATAGGAAGGATGGCAAAGAGGATGTCATCTATTATATCACCCTTATATCCCCTTCTTTCAAATTCACGTCTTGCAAAAATTACTGAAATAAGGATCCCTGCAACTATTATTATCCCGTACCAGTAGACATCTAGTCCAAAAATAGAAAAGGCAACCCTATCTATATTAAATTCCATCTTAGTCCTCGCTTGGAATATCCCAATTGTTGTAGACTTCTTGAACATCATCGTTATCTTCAAGGGCATCTACTAATTTAAAGAGGTTTTCATTGTGGGTGCTATCTACTTCTATATCATTTGCTATATAAGAAATATTAGCTCTTTCAATTTTATAACCCATCTCTCTTAGCTTATCGAGGGCACTATTAAAGTCATTTACTTCTGTTAAAACTTCGTAATAACCTTCTTCAAGATCTTTAACATCGCTTGCATCTGCTTCAAGGGCATCCATCATAAAGTCGTCAAGGTCTTTGCCTTCTCCGTTTACTATGATTTCTCCCTTTCTTTCAAAAAGAAACATTACAGATCCATCTGTACCGAGATTTCCACCAAACTTATCGAAGATATGTCTAACATCAGGTGCAGTCCTATTTTTATTATCAGTTAGACAGTCAACTATAAAGGCAACTCCCCCTGGACCGTAGCCTTCGTAGATTACCCTTTCATAATTATCACCACCTGCTTCTCCACTTGCTTTTTTTATGGCCCTATCTATATTATCATTTGGCATATTATCTGCCTTGGCCATCTCTATAGCAGTTTTAAGGCTGGCATTGTATTCAGGATCAAGACCGCCTTCTCTTGCAGCTACAGTGATGTTTCTAGCATGCTTGGTAAAAATCTTACCTCTTTTAGCATCTTCCTTACCTTTTTTGTTTTTAATTGTACTCCACTTATTATGTCCTGACATTTCTAACTCCTTACTTCATAGAGCATTAGCTCTTCAATTTTTTCTATTTTAATATTGGCACTTGTCATATTTATAAGTTCTTCATAAAATTTTTCGTACCTATCACTTCTTACATAAAGCTCGATTTTTACATCATCCGTGTAGGACTTATCTATAACTTGAAACTTTTTTTCATTCAAATAGTTTTCAATTTGACCTAGAATGTTATATGACAAAATTAATTCTACTCTCAAATAGTCTCTCTTGTAAAGGGCATTTGGTCCAACAGTATCAGCTACTCCCTTGGTATAGGCACGGATAAGTCCTCCCTTACCGAGAAGTTTACCTCCAAAATACCTTGTTACAACTACTGCTACATTTCTTACTTCCTCTTTTTCAAGAACTGATAACATGGGAAGACCTGCAGAACCTTGGGGTTCTCCATCATCGTTATATCTTTTTATCTCAGGTCTTTCATTTATGATATAGGCAGTGCAGTTATGGGTTGCATCCTTGTATTTTTCTCTGATTTCTTCTATAAAGGCAAGGGCTTCTTCCTTGCTTTCAACATGCTTAGCACTTGTAATAAAGACTGACTTATCTACTTCAAACTGAGATTCGTGATACCCCTTTATAGTCTTATAGTCATTATTTGATATAGGATTCATATTTTCCATAGTCTCCCTTACTTATTTTAAGTTCAATTATTGTACCTTTATTATCATAATCAGTATTTAAGATATCATAATTTGTCATAAAGTAATCAAGGATGGCTCCTTTTTCAAAAGATATGTGCATGGTTACTTGCCTATAGTCTTCCTTGATGACCTTTACAATCTCTTCCTTAAGCTTTTCAAGGTCCCTATCATCCCTAGCAGATATAAATATTCTTTCATATTCTCTCTTATAAAGAGAAGTTGCCGTAGGGTCACTTACCTTATCCATCTTATTGAAGACGTAGATTATCTCTTTTTCATCCATCTCCAAGTCTCCTAGAGACTTATCTATAGTAGCAATTTGCCCGTCTATATTATTACTTGCATCAATTACCACCAAGAGCATATCAGAAAACTTAATTTCTTCTAAGGTTGTTAGGAAGGAATCATTTAATTCCTTGGATAGGTTGTCAATAAAACCTACTGTATCTGTTAGGGTAACCTTGGTATTTGAAAAATCAAGGCGTCTTGTAGATGTATCTAGGGTTGCAAAAAGAAGGTCATCGGAATAAACATATTTTTCCGACCCAAATATCTTCATCATCCCATTTAATATCGTAGACTTACCAGCATTGGTATAGCCAACCAGGGAAATATTATAAATATTATCCCTAGATTTACGATTTAGACGTTTGGTTTTTTCTATATCCTTTAGAGCCTTTTCTAGGGATCTGATATCTCTTTCTATAGCCCTCCTATCGGTTTCAAGCATGGTCTCACCTGGGCCTCTGGTCCCTATGCCACCAGCCTGACGCGACAAATAAGCAAACCACTTGTTAATCCTTGGTAGTTGGTATTTAAGTTGGGCAAGTTTTATCTTAAGCCTTGCTTCCTTGGTGTGGGCCCTTTGGGCAAAGATATCTAAAATTAAAGAGGTCCAGTCAACAACCTTTAGCTTAAGCTCTTCTTCTAGGTTATATAATTGACTGGCTGATAGTTCCACATCAAAGATTATGGTTTTAACTTCTAGTTTATTTGCTAAATCCCTAATTTCTTCAAGCTTGCCCTTACCTATATAAAACCTAGGATTGACCTTGCTTACTACCTGGCTTACAAAGGCAACTGATCTTCCACCTGCGGTGTTTATCAGAGATTCTAATTCATATATTTTTATTTCTTCATCATCATCCTTATCTAGAACGTTGACTTGTATTACTTCTTGCATAAAAATCCTTTCCGTTTTATTATACTTTTATCTAAAATTTAATAAAGGATGGAAGTTACCCGCAAAAAATGATAAAATAGAGGTAAGTAAAAAAAATTAAAATAAATGGAGGCCACATGAGTAAAAAAATAGCCGCTATTATAATAAAGATCCTACTGATTGTGATACTGCTTTTAGGGTCTATTATGATAGTTTTTGCAGGCATAACTGGAGGAGCCATCCTTGAAGTTATGAAGACTGCACCAGAGATAGACGCTGATGCTATAAAATACGAAATGAGTCAAAACTCGACAGTCGTAGATGAAGATGGAAATGAAGTTGACCTAATAGCAACTAGCCAATACAGAGAAATTGTATCCTATGATGACATACCAGATAATTTGAAAAATGCCTTTGTGGCTGTAGAAGACGAGAGATTTGAGGACCATGATGGTATAGATATTATGTCTATATTTGGCTCTATGCTAGAAAACATTAAAGCAGGTGGCATAGTTCGTGGTGGATCTACAATTACCCAACAGTTAGCTAGAAACACCTACCTTACCAATGATCAAACCTACCAAAGAAAAATAAAGGAGATTTACCTAGCCCTTGAGATCGAAGATCATTTATCAAAAGAAGAAATCCTAGGTGCCTACCTTAACAGGGTCTTTATGGGCCAAAACTCCTACGGGGTCCAGGCAGCTGCCAACACTTATTTTAACAAAGACGTGAAAGAGCTAAACCTAGCCCAGTGTGCAGCCCTAGCAGGCCTAGTTCAGTCCCCATCTGAGTACTCACTATATAAATCAATTAAGACAAGTGAAGTGACAGACGAGAGGGTCTTAGGAGAATTTACCATAGATGGAACAAAGTATTCTGCAGTTTTTAACGAAGCTCCTTTGAAGCGTGAAAATTATGTCCTAGATAAGATGTATGAACTTGGCTATATAGATGAGAGTGAGCTAAAGGAAGCTAAAAGCTTTGATATAGCAAAATCAATAGCTCCTGCTCAAAGAGCCAATACAGAAATTACATCCTATTTTAATTCGCTATTAGAAAAACAGGTCGTAGCTAAACTCATGGAAAAAGAAGACATGAGTGAAAACCAGGCCTGGGATAGGCTCTACTACGGAGGATTAAAGATAACAACCACCCTTGACCAAGAAATGCAAAGAAACCTAGAAGATATCTATGCAAACTTTTCTGCCCACCTCATGGGAGATACATCTGGATGGGACGTTCCTCCCCTACTAAATATGAAATATGACAATTGGGGTAATATTATAAATTCTAGTGGAAGACTTCTTTACTACGCCAAGGGAAATTTCTTAAATGAAAACAACGATATAAGATTGTCAGCTGAGGAAGCCCACAAGGATAATAAGGGAAATATTATCCTAACTACAAATAAGGCCTATCTAGACCAAACCAAACTTGTGTTTAGAAGCTACTACTCCTTAGATGAAGAAAACCGCAACCTAAGAACCCACAAGGTTGGCCTTATAGATTTTTCATCAAATAAAAATATATATTTAGATAAGGATGAAAACATAGTAATAAGTAAAAAATACTTAGATAAAAATAAGGACATTTTTAAAGCCTATGAAGACGGAACATTTTCTGTAAATAAGGACTTTTACGATATGGACTTAGAAGGAGTCATCCAACCACAATCATCGACAGTAATAATAGACCATAAAACAGGCCATATCAAGGCACTAATGGGAGGCCGTGATCAAAAAGGTCAAAGAATCTTAGACAGGGCATCAGCTGTTCCCCGTCAACCAGGTTCATCAATTAAACCAATCGCAACCTACACCCCAGCCCTTGATAATGGATTTAACCTAGCAACAGGCCTTGACGATGTGCCATTTATGATTGATGAAGATAATAAACCTTGGCCAAACAACGTCTACGGCTACTATATGGGAGTTAAACCTCTTAGAGAAGCTCTAAAACTATCTATAAATACAACAGCTGTATCAACCCTAGATAAGGTTGGTATAGACACATCTTTAGAGTATCTTAAAAACTTTGGCATAATCAAAGAAGATGGCAAGGATAACTTTATAACAAGTGATGAAAATAGAGAAACCAACGATGAAAACCTAGCAGCCATGGGCCTTGGTGCTATGACAAACGGCCTAACAGCCCTAGATATGACAGGCGCCTATGCTGCCCTTGCAAATGGTGGTAAATACCTTGAGCCATTAACATTTTCTAAAATTGTTGATTCAACAGGTAAGATCCTCTTTGAAGATAAGGATAAGATAAGTCATGAGGTAACAAGTCCTGACACTGCTTATCAAATAACATCAGCCCTAGAAGATGCCGGTAAATCTTATGGCAATATCTACCTCAACGGTATAGAGTTTGCTACAAAGACAGGTACCACAGATGACTATAATGACTTTTGGTGTATGGGTTATACCCCTTATTACACAGTGGGTATTTGGATGGGATGTGACAACCAAAATATATCTCTAACAGGTACTTCTGCTAATAGAGCAGCCCTTATGTGGAATGTTATAAACAATAAAATCCTTGAAGGCTATGAAGCAACTCAGTTTGATGTACCAAAGACAATTGTATCCATGCAAGTAGATACCATGAGTGGTAAGCTTCCTACAGATGCTTCCTTTGCCGATCCTAGAGGAACAGTAATAACAGAAATATTTGGAGAAAAAAATAAACCTACAGAAGAAGATGATGTCCACGAATGGGTAAGTGTAGATTCTAGAAATAACCTACTCGTAAGTAACATCACCCCTCAAGGTTTTATTACAAGTAGGTCCTTTATAAATCCAAGAAGTAACTACGACCCAAGCAAATTTAATAACATCTATCCAAAAGACTGGGGACAAAGGGTACCAAAAGCCTACTCAAACCTAGGCTACCAAGAAGATCCTGATGACGAAGATGAAGATGATGAAGACGAAAAAGAAGATGGCGAGGATAAGGAAGATAAAAAAGAAGGTGAAAATAAGGAAGAAGCGCCCGAAGATAATCCAGAAAATCCTGAACCATAAAAAGAGGACTGCAAGTGCAGTCCCCTTTTTTATGGTTAAATAATTTATAGTAAAATTTGCAAAGTAAAAGCCAGGCTCAAGCCCGGCCTAAATTATTATTTTTTACGGTTTTGAATTAATCCTAGGATAAATAATAAAATTACTGCACCTATAACTGCTGATATTAATTGAGAGAACTTGCCTCCCATGTAGTTTCCAAGTAACCAGTTACCTAGATAACCACCAAGAATACCAGTAAATATATTTGCAATACCACCCATTTCGGCATCTCTTTTCATTATTTTACTTGCTATAAGTCCTGCTACAGCACCTATAATTAATGTCCATAAAAATCCTAAATTTCCCAAAATTTCCTCCTTATGTGAATATTTTTCTCACATTATATATATTCCCCATTTTTCTTATTTTAAACATAGGGATAAATTTAAGGCGAAAATTATAGGGTATAAGGTATAATAAATGTGGAAGGTGAACTATGAAGAATATTAAAATTTTAATAATAGAAGACGAAGAAAGTATAAATAATATAGTAAAATCCTACCTTGTAAAAGAAGGCTATGAAGTCTACCAGGCCTTTGATGGTGAGGAAGGATTAAAGATGTTTATTGAAGAAAGTATTGACCTAGTTATCCTAGATCTAATGCTACCAAAAATACTTGGTGAAGATGTAATTAAGGAAATTAGAAATAGGTCAGAAATACCAGTAATAATGCTATCTGCCAAGGTTGAAGAAAATGATAAGGTACAAGGTTTACGCCTTGGAGCTGATGACTATATAACCAAGCCTTTTTCAGCGAGAGAACTTCTAGAAAGAATAAAGGCCATCCTTAGGAGAATAGAAAAATACAATATCCCAAGGGCTGACCTAGTAAAAACCCTAGATGGCAGGCTAGAGATGGACCTTGAATATAACAGGATTTTTAAGGACGGTTCAGAAATTTACCTAACAAAAAATGAATTTTCCATCCTAAAAACCCTTTTTTCAAATCCTAATAAAATCTATACCAGGGATGAAATTATAGAGCAAACCTTTGGCTATGACTATGATTCATATGATAGGGCCATAGATACCCATATCAAAAATATCAGACAAAAAATCGAGGATAATCCAAAAAAACCTCAATATATAAAGACCATATACGGTATGGGTTATAAGTCTGGCGGTATAGATGACTACCCTCAAGAATAAGATAATAAAAAACTTTATAGCAGGGATTCTTTCCTGTATCTTAGTTTTTTCAATCCTTATTACCCTCCTTGTCACTATTAACTACAACGATCTTTTTAAGGCCATTGACGATAAAAGGCCCAAGGAAGTAGTAGAACAATTCACAAGACTTAATAATGATTCAGATATAAGTGGTGAGTCTATGTGGGCCTACCTAACCAATATGGTAAAAGACCAAAAAGTCGACCTAAAATATTACGATGCAGATAATAATTTACTTAAAGAATTAGAAGGGCGCGACAAGTCTGATAAGTCCAAAATTTTGACCAAGGAATATAGTTTTATAGATGAGAATAATAATTCCAAGGCAGGTAAGATTGAAATTTATTATAATAGGGACCTTACTGGTGTAAATGAAATGAAAAACAACTTTACCCAGGCTGTTATCTATGCTATTACAATCTCCCTTGCTATAGGACTTGTAATTGCTATTATTCTTTCTACTAATATATCAAAACCCATTATCTCTATAGATCAATCAACAGTTGCTATCAAAGAGGGTAATTACGATACCATTGTCGAAGATACCGATATTCAAGAGATTGAAAGCCTAAGAGATAATATAAATTACCTATCTAAAAACCTAAAGCAACAAGAATCAATCAGGAAGCAATACGCCCAGGATATTTCTCACGAGCTTAGGACTCCCTTAACCAACCTAAAGCTTTATATAGAAGCTATGAAAGATGGTGTAGTAGAAGCAGATCCTGCTACCTTAAATATCTTATCCAAGGAAATTATTAGGCTTGAAGGCTTAGTAGTGGGACTAAAAAACACCTTTGATGAAAATGTATCTTATGCTATCCTTTCTAAGTCAGATGTAGATCTAACTAAGCTAATAGAAAATATAGCAGGGTCTTTTCTAGCCAAGGCTAGGCTTAACAATATAAGTATCCTAACCCACCTTGATAAGGATGTAATATTTTATACAGATAGGGATAAGTTAAGCCAGATTATCCAAAATCTTGTATCAAATGCTATAAAGGCTATTGGTAGTGATGGTAATATTGATATCTACCTTAGGGAGACTGATAAGGAAATAATTATAAATGTAATTGATACCGGTATTGGTATAAAAGATGGTGACATACAAATAATATTTGAAAGGTTTTATAGGGTTGAAGACTCTAGAAATACCAAGGAAAATGGTGTTGGTCTAGGTCTTTCTATAACAAAAAATTTCGTAGAAGCCCTATCTGGAAAGATTAAGGTAAAGTCAAAGCTAGGAGAAGGTAGCGATTTTGCTATAATCTTTGAAAAAAATAACAGGGAGACCTATGACAAGAAGAAAGAGAAGTAATCTTAGAAGGAATACTAGAAATAAAAATAAAAGACAAAGAAAAAGTCAGATAAGGATAGTAAAAGATAGTTCTAAGCTCACTTCTAGAGAACTTGCTAGAAGAAAAAGAGCCCAAAGAGAAAAAGAAAGACTTTATAAGAGGCGTAGAATAGGCCTAGGAGTCCTTGCTCTAGTAATAATTCTCATACCAAGCTTTTTTCTCTATAAAAAATTTCACACCTATGGCAAGGATGGTTACCCAGCCTTTAGGGATGAGGTCTTAGAAGATTTATCTAAAACAGCCTTCATCTCCTCTACCGAGGGTAGAAGCCTAACCAGTGCTGAAAAAAATGCTGACTTTGATATCCTTTACGATACTATCTGTAAAAACTTTGCCGTTGATAAGGCAAATGCTGAATCTTTTGAAGAATTTACTAAAAAAAGCGATGAATATAAGAAAAAAATCACAAAATCAAAGACTGACCAAGATTTCTTCCTTATCTTAGGAGAATACTTAAGCCTATTAAATGATTCAGCTACAAAGATATTAGATAAGGAAAGCTACACAGATTTATTTAATTATTATAAAAATAAAGAAGAAGCTTCCATGTATGATATTTTGGGAAATGCTCAAGTAGTAAACCGTTACAAGAGAATAATTAGCGATAAAAATACTTTAGAACCATCAGTTGGCATAGAAAATAATTATGTACTCAGGATATCCCTACCTAGTTTTAGGCTAGGCGGTCTTGATAAACTAATAGATGAGATAATGAAGGCAGTAACATCTGCCCCAGGTATTCAAACTATGATAATTGACCTATCAAATAATAGCTCGCTTAACTATCTTTTTGTAAATGAATTTGCCAAGTACTTTATCCACCAAGATTACACTAAGGAAGACATGATATTTTATAGGGGTAGCCTAATAGAAAACACCCTAAAAGATATAAAATCCAGGGAAGATTCAGCCTATAAGACAGCCTTTGTCAAAAACAATTCGAGCAAGTATAAGGATACGGTTGATAATTTCAATATAAATTCCTATATGTATTACGACCAAGTTTCTTTAGAAATTAAAAAAGATCCTACCTTTGCTTCAAGAAATATCTATATCTTGACAAACTCAGAAACTGCAAATGAAGCTATAAACCTAGCTTCAATTTTAAAAGAAAGTTCAAATGCCTATGTAGTTAAAAATGCCCTTGACCCTAATCCTACAAATAAGGATAGGATTTACGAATTTCCACCAAGCCTTTTCTTGCTAGAGCATTCGGGACTTATTGTTTCCCTAAACACAGCCAGGGCCCAAAAACCAAATAGGTATATAGAATATAACCAAAGGATAAATTCTCAATATCCAATCTCATCGGTTATTTCAATAATAGGACAATAAAAAAAGAGCTTGTTGCAGAATTAATAAATCGTCCCAATATCATCATAGGGTCTCAATGAGCCGACGGGCTTTTTTCTCGTGAAATTTCGCCTCCTCGAGCCCGCGGGCTAAAAGTGGCCCCCCGGCCGAAAGAGGCAAACTTTTAGAGAAACCCCTATGATGATAGGACGATAATTATTCACAATTTGCAACAGCCCCTTTTTTTAATACAAAACTTACTATTAAATAACATATAAAACTTAGTAAAATAATTTATCCTTGAATTAATTAACAAAGATTTAAA
>NZ_CALGYW010000111.1 GCF_937934665.1 uncultured Anaerococcus sp. | reverse complement strand
ACTAAAGGAATTTGTAAGTGGGAAAGAATTATATGATGAAAAGAAATATAAACTTGCAATTTTATCAGTGATTGTCGGCATTCTAGTTTGTATTTGTTCTGTACTTTCATTAACTAATTTAATATAATAAATATTATATGATTTCTTTTAAGAAATTTATCCTATCCATATTAAGTCTTATGGAATTAAAAACATGAGGATAAATACATTTATCCTCATGTTTTTTCAATCTTAATAATGCTTATTATTAGTGGAATTAAATACATCATTATATGACATTGTACAATTATTATATGTTGAGCATAAAAGACCTACGCCGATAGTAGTTCCACCTATTGAAACTGCAGCATCTTTAATAGAATCTATAGCAGCCGATGTCAATACACCACCTGAAGCGATAGCTGCATGAGAAACAATCATAGCTTTAACAGAATTGAAAACAGAAAGTCCTACACCTCCAATAACAGCCCATTCTTGTGCATTTAATGCGTCTACATCAGACTTCCAATTACGTAGTTCACTTTTATTAGAAGCATTTTCATATACTTTAAAATAATATTGATTAAATACAGTATTAGGACGCTCAAGATTCCATTCTCTTGGTGATGTTTCCCAAATATCATATTCATAATTCAGAAAAGTATCTTGATGTATTTTTTTTGCTCTTGTTGAAACTCCATATTTATACGGATTTTCAGTTTTATTATTCACAGAAATTAAAGGACCGTAGATGGACTCTCCAGTTACTGTATTTCTTCTAACAGCTTGTACTGTACCTTTTTCCTCATCAATAATAGTTAAATACTCCACCTCATTAGATTGAGTAAGTGGTGTGGAAGCAAATGCTGTTACATTCATTCCAAGAATTAGACAAAAAGCAAGAAAAATTGAAATAAGTTTTTTAGTTTTCTCCATAAAATACCTCTCTTTCTTTATATGTTATATATCTACAATTTAATTATAATGCATACAGGATATATTGTTAAACGTTTTCTTTCCGGCATTTAAAATAATCTACATATTTTATGTAATATTTTTTTTCACAATAATTCACGTTATTTCTCATAGTATAAAATATTATGTGTAAAATAGAAAAAAGCAAAGATAATTTATTCAACTTTATGATATTTCCATAAGCAATAAGAAAAAGCTTGTATGCCAATAATGTATGTGAAAATTTCAATAAGGATATAAAAAGAAAGTTAAACCAAAAAGTTCAGTTTCCAAATGAAGAAAGCCTTGATAAAGCAATTTATATACTAGTATCAGAATATAATAATAAATTTTCAAATAGGACCCATCTTGGATTTATTCTGGTAAGATATGAGCTTAAAATGATGATAGAGGAAATAAGTGATTCACCATCTATAATCAAATCTACGATTTAATTGTATCTCGTGAATTAAGATGACATAATTTATAAGTTGGAGTTTACACAGAAAATTTGACGGTGCCAGGTGAAATTTTTATGAATTATTCAAAAAAATCTAGATTGAATTACTATATTAAAATGATATAGTTATTATAAAGAGATTAAAGGGGTTGGCATGGGCAAATCATTGGATAATAACTATAATTTACAGGAGAATATCAACTTTTTTATCCTTAATTCTATGGACGATTGGGTAAGAATTATTGATGATTTTGGTGAGGTTACCTTTATTAATGATGCCCTAAAAGAAGCCCTCGAAAAAAGCCCCAAACTAAAAAATTACTTAGATGAAAATATCGATTTACTTTTATCTAATTCAAATAGTCTAGTAAAAAGCACTACCATGATTGAAGAAAAGCTTATAGATGGAAAGTATTATTCAATAAAATCAAGCCCAATCTATTTAGGCGAAACTTTTACAGGCACTATAGAGGTATACAGGGACATAACAAGTGAATCCCTCCTTAAAATTGATCTTTATAATGCCAACAAGGCCATGCTTGATGATATACGTTTTGTAAGGCGTATCCAATCATCAATCCTACCTAAAAATAGGACCTACGGCAATTTAAAACTTTCTGCCATCTATAATCCCGCTGCTGACGTTTCAGGCGATATCTATGACCTTATAAGAATTGACGAAAATAGGGTAGCTTTTTATATAGCCGATGTCATGGGCCATGGGGTAAAAGCTTCAATTATGACCATGTTTTTAAAAGTGACCATGAGTGCTATCTTTGATAAGCATCCAGACTTTACACCAAATGAGGTTTTTTTAAACCTAAGGAAAAAATTTACCCGACTTCAGATTGACTCTAGCCAATACTTTACAGCTTGGCTTGGTATTTTTGATTTTAGAGATGATAGTCTTATATTTTCAAATGCAGGTCACAACTGTCCTCCACTTATATCAGCATGTGATAATGAAGAAGCAGAGTATCTTCTTGCTAGTGGTAGGATGATATCAAATATAATTGAACCTGATAAATATATAGAAAAAAAGATAAGGCTTAAGTCAGGTGATAAGATTTTATTTTTCACCGACGGGTCGATTGAAGCAAAAAATGAAAAGGGCGATGAGTTTGGTCTTGAAAGGCTAAGAGACACCTTCTCTAAGTCAGGAGATTTATCCTATGTCAATAGCAAGATAAGCTCATACAATTGGCAGGCGATGACAGATGATTTAACCCTAGCCCTTATAGAATATGAAAAGAAGGAAATTAAATGAAACTTAACCAATATATAGACCACACAAACTTAAAAGCAGATGCATCAAAAGCTGACATAAAAAACCTCGTTGATGAGGCTATAAAATATAATTTTTATTCAGTGTGCGTAAACTCTTCAAATGTGAAACTAATAAGAGAATATAATAGGGATGTAAAAATTGCCTCAGTAGTAGGTTTTCCTCTAGGAGCCATGGCTAAGGAAGCCAAGGTTTTTGAAGCAAAATGTGCCATAGAAGATGGAGCAAGCGAAATTGATATGGTAATCAATATAGGAAGGCTTAAGGATTGTGACTACGACTATGTCGAAAGTGAAATCCGTGAGATAAAGGAAGCAATCGGAGAAAATATCCTAAAGGTAATAATAGAAACCTCTCTACTTACAGACGAAGAAAAAGTTAAGGCATGCGACTTATCTGTAGCTGCTGTTGCTGACTTTGTAAAAACTTCTACAGGTTTTTCTACAGGTGGAGCAAGTGTCGAAGATGTTAAACTTATGGCAGAAACTGTAGCTGGAAAGGCAAAAGTTAAGGCAAGTGGTGGTATCCACACTAGAGATGAAGCTCTAGCCCTAATAGATGCCGGAGCATCAAGGATTGGTGCAAGTAAGTCAATAGAAATCTGTAAGGAGTAAGTATGGCAAATGAAATAATGATGCAATCTTTTGAATGGGATACAGACGGTTCAGGAGATTTTTACAAAAAACTTTCAAGAGATGCGAAAGATTTAAAAAAATCAGGAATAGATGCCCTCTGGCTTCCACCAGCTTGTAAGGGTGGTGGAGATAATGATGTCGGATACGGGGTCTATGACCTATGGGACCTAGGTGAATTTGATCAAAAAGGTACAGTAAGGACTAAATATGGGACCAAGGAAGAGCTTATAAAGGCTATAGATGACCTTCATAAGGCAGGAATAAAGTCCTATGCAGACATAGTCTTAAACCACAAGGGCAATGCCGATTTTAAGGAAACTTTCAAGGCCGTTATGGTTGACCAAAATAATAGAGAAAAAGATGTTACAGGTGAAGAGGAAATCGAAGGCTGGACAGGTTTTGATTTTAAGGGTAGAAATAATAAATATTCTGATATGAAATGGCACTACTACCACTTCACAGGCATAGATTTTGATGCTAAAACAGGAACTTCTGCTATTTATAGGATCCTAGGTGATGGCAAGTACTGGGATGAGGACGTATCAAATGAAAAGGGCAACTTTGACTACCTTATGAATTGTGATATAGACCACAACCACCCAGAAGTAAGAGATGAAATTTTTAAATGGGTTAAGTGGTTTATCAAGGAAACCAAGGTAGATGGCTTTAGATATGACGCTCTAAAACACATCTCAGGTGACTTTATCTACGACCTATCTAAATATATTTATGACAATCTAGGCGAAGATAAGTTCTACCTCTTTGGGGAATTTTGGCAATATAATACTGGAGCCCTAGAAGATTACCTAAAAAACTCAGACTATAAGATAGACTTATTTGACGTGCCACTCCACTTCCACATGGCAGAAGCTAGCAAGTCTATGGGTGAATACGACATGAGAAAAATCTTTGATGACACAATTGTCAAAGAATTTCCAGCCCAGGCAGTAACCTTTGTTGACAATCACGACTCCCAACCAAGTCAAGCTCTTGATTCTTGGGTAGAAGATTGGTTTAAGGAAATAGCCTATGCCCTAATCCTTCTTAGGAAGGACGGCTATCCATGTATCTTTGCAGGCGATTATTACGGCCTATTAGGTCCTGTAAAAAAAGACCCACTCAAAGATATGCTTGATAGGATGATGAATGTCAGAAAGAATTATAACTACGGAGAAGAAGACGACTACTTTGACCACCCATCAGTAGTAGGTTGGGTAAGACGAGGAGATGAGGGTCATAAACCTTTAGCAGTCCTTATTTCTATCAAAGACATGGCAGAAAAGCAAATGTTTGTAGGTGAAGATGAGGCTGGCGCAACCTACGTAGACCTTTCTGCAAAAAATGAAGATATAACTATTGATGAAGACGGAAACGGCCTCTTTACAGTAGGACCTGGCCAAGTAACCTACTGGGTCAATAAAGAAAGTTTAGATAAAAAATGAAATATTACGCAGTAAGAAAAGGCAGAAATCCTGGGATATATACATCCTGGGATTCTTGCTTAAAGGAAGTAAAGGGATTTTCTGGAGCTATTTATAAGTCTTTTAAAACCAAGGCAGAGGCCATCGCTTTTTTGGAAAATTCCGAAAAGAAAATAGAAGTAGACCGAGACACGGTAGTAGCCTATGTAGACGGGTCTTTTAATTTGCCAGCGAAAACCTATGGGGCTGGAGTAGTCCTAATAAAAGATAATGATGAAGAATACTTTAAAAAATCCTATACCGACTCCTACTACACCCATAGAAATGTAGCAGGAGAAGTTAAGGCAAGTGAGCTTGCCATAGATCTTGCCATAGAAAAAGGCTATAAAAAAATTATCATCCACCATGACTACCAGGGCATCCAGGCTTGGGCAGAAGGAGATTGGAAGGCAAATAACACCCTAACCAAGTCCTATAAGGCCTTTATAAACGATAGAAAAAACCAAATTGAGCTTGCTTTTGTCAAGGTCAAGGGCCACTCAAACGACAAATACAACGACCTAGCAGATAGGCTTGCCAAGGACGCTTGCGGGATAAAATAACTTACAAAGATTTTAAGAGAATATAAGCCCTTTATGCTATAATAAGGATAAGGAGGGCTTTTTATGAGGAAATTTTTTCGATTT
>NZ_CALGYW010000110.1 GCF_937934665.1 uncultured Anaerococcus sp. | reverse complement strand
TTCCTCTATGAGGGAGATAAGTCCCTACTTACTTTCGATATGAGTGAATTTACCGATAAATCATCAATAACTAAGTTGATTGGGGCCCCTCCTGGTTATGTAGGATATGAATTTGGAGGAGTATTGACCCAGGCTCTAAGAACTAGACCCTATAGTGTATTGGTATTTGAAAATATAGAAAATGCACATTTTGAGGTTCAAAACCTAGTTTTACAAATAATCCAAGACGGAACTATAAAAGATAATAAGGGCAGAAGCATCAACTTTAAAAATTCTATTGTGGTTTTAACAATGACTGTTGATGAAGATACTAGCTATGATACTTACGCCAGAGAGAACCTAGATGTGGACTTTGGTAAGTCAGTAGACTACGTCTTTAAACTTAGCCGTCTAAAAGACGATAAACTAGATGAGCTAATAGCCCTAAACTTCAAAGACCTAGAAAAGGCTCTTTTAGAAAGACAGATAAATATTTCCTATGAGGATGGGTTCTTTGAACGCTTTGGCAAGTATGCCAAGGAAGAAAGCCTTGATGCAAGGAGCATAAAGAAGCTTATAGAGCAGGATGTTTACTTTTTGATTTGCGAGAAAAATCTCGAAAACGAAATAGAAGCTTTCTCAAAACTAAGATTAGACTTTGATGGTGAAAATAAGCTCACTGTCAAACTGAAAGAAAACAAAAATAAGGAGTAGAAGAATGGAATTTAAAGTACCAGAATTTGTTACACCAGACTTTTTAGAAGAAAAGTTCAAGAACGCTAAAGACATTACCCTACAAGAAGTAGAAAAAGACGGTGTTGCACCAGATGATTTCTACCTAACTCGTCACATGCCAACATTCTACAAAGTAGATGGCGAGTGGCAACTACCAGAACATACCTCTATCAACTGTGTAGCAGTCCTAAAAGACGGCAAGGTTGAAGTTGTAGAAATAAGAGACCTTAAAAAAGGTGATAAGGTTGTAGTAAGCGAAGATGGCAAAATTGAAGATGGTATCTACGTTTACAAGGATGCCTTCCCAAAAGATATATATTCTAAACCAGGTAAGGCTGTAGAAACATCTTTCTCAAAAGACTATGACTACCTATTTGAACTTCTTAGACATGAAAAAGACTCAGAAGACGGATATATAGTATGGGTCCTAGGCCCATCAGTAGTATTTGACTACGATACAAGAAAAGCCCTAAACCAACTAGCGGAAAATGGCTATATCAACTGCCTACTAGGTGGAAACGCTATGGCAACCCACGACCTTGAAGGAGGATTTCTAAATACAGCCCTAGGTCAAAATATCTACACCCAAGAAAACCAACCAATGGGTCACTACAACCACTTAGACTTATTAAATGAAGTAAGAACAACAGGATCAATCAAAGACTTCATCGCAAGCGGCAATGTAAAAGATGGTATCATCAAAACTCTATCAGACATGGACGTACCATTTGTCCTATCTGGATCAATCAGAGATGACGGTCCACTTCCAGAAGTAATAGGAGACCAAGATAAGGCCCTATCAGAAACTAAAAAAGAACTTGACAAGGCAACAGTAATTGTTTGTATAGCAACCATGCTCCACTCCCTATCAGTAGCCAACATGGCAAGTAGCTATAGGGTAAGAAAAGACGGTAAAATTTCACCAGTATATCTCTACTGTGTAGACGTAACAGAAAACGTAGTACACAAGGTAGGAGCAGCTAGAGAAAATCTTGCTTACGTACCAATGGTAACCAACGTACAAGATTTCGTAGTAAACTGTGAAAAAGCTCTAATAAGCCCAGCAAACAAAGCTTTTGCAAGTGAAATGGAAATTCCTGAAATGGAATATGTAGAAAACGATAAAAAAGCTGATAAAAACGAAGGAGAGATAGAGTAATGAAATTCGAAATGCCAAAATACCATCACCCAGATTTTGAAAAAGACTTTCTTAAAAATGCACCAAATGTAACCCTAGAAGAAGTAAAAGAAGATGGTCTAAGCCCAAGAAACTACCACGCTCTTTCAGTTTATCCAGAATACTTCAAAATAAATGGCAAATGGGTCCTAGCTGATGAATCTAGGATGGATACAGTATGTGTAGCCAACGACACCCCAGGTGAAGAAAGTGTAAATATAGTTGAATTTAGAAACCTTAAAAA
>NZ_CALGYW010000109.1 GCF_937934665.1 uncultured Anaerococcus sp. | reverse complement strand
AATTTTCTGTATCTAATTTTTGGGTATAAATATATTAAGTAGAAGAAAAGGAGAATTTATGAATTTTATTAAACTTGCTAAAGATCGTTATTCTTTAAAAAAATATGATGGTAGAGAGGTTCCTAAGGAAGATCTTGACCTTATTTTAGAGGCGGCCCGCTTGTCACCTACTGCCAAAAATTTGCAGAATTATTCTATTTATGTAGCCCAGTCTGATGAGGCTCTTAAGAAGGTTGATGAGGTGACTCCTTGCCGATATGGGGCTAGTACTGTATTTATGCTAACTTTCGATAAGAGAAAAGTCTATACCTATCCAGGTGGTAAGTATGACTCTGGTTTTGAGGATACTGCTATTATCGCGACCCATATTATCCTTGCTGCTAAGAGTCTCGGAGTTGATTCTTGCTGGATTAATAACTTAGATCCTGACCATGCCAAGGAAGTTTTTGGCCTTTCTGATGATGAAGTTGTAGTTTGCCTAATTGACTTGGGATATCCAGCTGAGGGAGCAGGTCCACTTGCTAAGCATGATGATAGAAAATCTATAGAAGAAGTAGTTAAATATATTTAGAAAATATTTCCCAGAGGGGGCTATAAAATTCCACTAATAAGTATTTAAAATTAGCTCTACACTATGAATATTATTAGCAACTGGCCCCCTCATTTTACTTCCTATATGGGTTAAAATTGTAAACCAATAAATATCTTAAGCTAATAATTATCTAACACAAAAGACCCCAGGTTTTTCCTGGGGTCTTTAACTTAGGCTTGGATAAGATCATAGGGTGATTTTTCTACAGTTTCCATTTCGGCGTTGGCCTTGGTGGTTAGTTTACCTTTCTTTGTTTCTAGAACCCCTGACTTAAGGATATTATCCATTGCAGTACTTATATCTGCGTCATTGTAGGATTCTTTTGGATAGTCAATTGCTATTGTTCTTTGGCTATTTGATGCGTCTTTGAAATATAGTTTTAATTTTCTCTTAATTGTTTTCTCCATTATTTACTCCTCCTTATTATACTTGTCCGCTTATGAGTTCTTCTTCGTTGGCCTTATAGATTGTATAAGTTATTTCATGACCATTTCCATTAATTAGTGATAGATAAGACTCGGTAAAGAGGTTATAATCCTCACTTTGACTAGCCTCATTTATCTGAGAAAAAGTCTTGGTATAGGCTTTTTTATTGACTCCTTCTATATCTTTTATTTCGTATTTAATTTTGATTTTCATAAAAACTCCTTTTTTTGTTTTTTATTGGCGCCGTACTAATAAGTAGAAAATTTTGCCTAAATGTCCCGAAAATATTGACAATTATTTTATATATGTTACAATATTCATATGAAGAGATAATCATATGTTTAATAAAAAATGCGAAAAGGAGGGTGGATGAAGATAGATATAGATAATATTTCGGATAATATCTTAATTGATTTGGCTGATCTTTTTAAGGTTTTTTCAGATTCGACTAGGATTAGAATCATGTATAAGCTTTTTGATGGGCCAGTAAGCGTAGGTGATATAGCAGAAAGCCTTGACATGAGCCAGTCGGCTATAAGCCACCAGCTTAGAAATCTCAAGGAAAATAAGCTTGTTAAAAGTGAAAGAAATGGCAAGTCCATCCTATATTCCCTTCTTGATGAGCATGTAAAATTAATTATAGAAATCGGTCTAGAGCATATTTGTGAGTAGATAGAAAGGATATATTATGAAGAAGAAATATAAATTTGAAGGTCTTAAATGCGCTAATTGTGCAGCTAAAATCGAAGAATCCATCTCCAAACTGGATGGAGTAGAAAATGTTAGGGTATCCTACCTAGCTGAAAAGGTCAAATTTGACCTTGCAGATGATATCGATCTAGAAAATCTTATAGCTAAGTCAAATGAAATTGCAGATAAGATTGAACCAGGTTCTGTAATAGTGGTGAAATAGATGTTTAAGTCAATGACAGATGAGCACAAGAAGACTCTAGCTCAGCTTATAGCTATAGTTCTTGCTAGCTTCCTCCTAGCTTTTTTTACCAAAGATAGGTCTAAAAGTATTTGGATAATCCTTGCCTTTCTAATTCTTTACCTATTAGCAGCCTGGGAAGTTTTAAAGGAAGCCTTTGAAGGGCTTAGGCGCGGCCAGGCTTTAGATGAAAATTTCCTTATGACTATAGCTACAGTTACAGCCTTTTTGATAGGAGATTATCTTGAAGCCATAGCTGTTATGGTGTTTTACGGCTTTGGTGAACTTTTTGAAGAGATAGCTACCCATTCTTCTAAGGAAAATATCAAGGGGCTTTTAGACCTTGTGCCAGATTTAGCAAATAAGGTGCTAGATGATGGGACAGTAGAAGAAATCGACCTTGATGATGTAGAAGTAGACGATATTCTTATGGTTCGTGACGGGGAAAAAGTCGGAGTCGACGGAGTTATTATCGAAGGATCTGCCCTTGTAGACACATCTTCTGTCACAGGAGAATCCATGCCAGTAGAAGTAGGCGTTGGTGATGAGATTATATCCTCATCTATCCTAAGTCAGGGGATAATCAAGTATAGGGCTAGCAAAGAATTTGACGATTCAGTTGCGGCCAAGATTATCGAACTAATCGAAGATAGTCACATGTCAAAATCTGAAAGTGAAAGATTAATAACCAGGTTTGCGAGGATCTACACCCCGATAGTAGTTGGATTTGCAGTCCTTCTTGCCCTTATCCCACCTATATTTATGGGTGGAGACTGGTCAGACTATCTTTTGAGGGCAGCAACCTTCCTAGTCTTATCCTGTCCATGCGCCCTAGTACTCTCAGTCCCACTTTCCTTTATGTCAGGCCTGGGACTTGCAAGTAGGGAAGGAATTTTGATAAAAGGCAGCCAATTCCTAGAGGAATTAGATGCAGCAGACATACTCCTAACAGATAAAACTGGAACCCTTACAACTGGTGAATTTGTTGTAAAAGATATAGAATTTTTATCTGACTATGATAAGCAAAGAGCCCTTGATTATATCTACAATATCGAGACAATGTCTACCCATCCTATAGCCAGGGGTATAGTAAAATCGCTAAAAAGATCTGAAAAACCGGACCTCTTTAAATCCATTGATAACAAAAGCGGTCTGGGGGTAGTAGCAGAAAGTAAAGATGGCGAAGAAGTAAAAATCGGTTCAGCGAGATTTATCGGCATAGAAAATGAAGAAGTAAGAGCAGTTTATTTAGGAATTGATGGCAAGCCAGTAGCTAGGGTCATCATAGAAGATGAAATTAAAAAAGCTAGTAAAGAGACTATCGAAGAACTCAAAAAAGATTTCAAAAAAATAGCAGTAGTATCTGGTGATAGCCAAGGCCCTGTAAGAGATTTGGCAAAAGAATTAGATCTAACTGACTACTATGCAGGACTACTTCCAAAAGATAAGCTAGATGTTATGGAAAAATTTAAACAAGAGGGACATAAACTAGTCTTTGTGGGAGACGGCATCAACGATGCCCCAGTCCTCAAAAATGCAGACGTGGGTATCTCCATGGGAGAGACAGCATCAGATCTCGCTATAGAATCATCAGACATCCTAATAGCTAATGGTGAATTTAAAGAACTATCAAAACTAATGAAAATAACAAAGCTCACCAACTCCACAGTAAGGCAAAATATCACCTTTATAATGCTAGTAAAAATAGTCATCCTACTCCTAGGATTATTTGGCTATGCTTCTATGTGGCTTGCAATATTTGGAGATGTTGGAGTGTCAATAATAGCTATATTGTGGGCAATGAGGATACTCAAAAAAAGGTTATGAAAATAGCTTTTTTTTGTGATTTTTTTAGTTAAAGATGCTTTTATCTTTTATAGAATTTTGATCATTCACATGACCACTCCGTAACTGGGGAAAACCCAAGGGACCTTCCGCAGGGTCCCTCACTGGTTTCCCCCAGGCCCCTTTTCCGCTACACCCCCGAGCGGCTCCTTGAGCGGAGTGCGGATAGGGAAGCTTGCTTTTCGCAAGCTTTTTTACTAGAGGGGATGTCCTTGTATGTGTTTACGTATATCCTTACTACCATTCTAATATTCGGGTCACTAAAAACTGATAACTCGCTTACGCTCAAACAATCAGTTTTCTTAACGTGACCCTCTATTAGAATTTAGACCTCGGTCTTAAGAGAATTGGTCTCGGGGTACATATAGTATTTAGGCTCATTTAGCTTTCGCCAAACATTGCTAGATGTGTTTTGCATTCAAAAACGAAGAGTTGAAAACTTAAGACCTAGAATTTT
>NZ_CALGYW010000108.1 GCF_937934665.1 uncultured Anaerococcus sp. | reverse complement strand
TAGTGTTCCTAAGTTCTTCAGCAGTCAAAAGCTTAAGCCTTAGAGATATACCAGGCAAATTAGTGCCAAAAGATTCATCAGCAAAGTCTGGAGTAAAAGAAAATTTATGAATATCCTTATTCACTCTTAATTTAAAGTTTTCAACCCAGTTATCGTTGACATCTTTTACAACCCACTTGGCATCACCATCTGAATCAAGGAGAAGAATTCTTTGCTTATTCATCTTCTTAACATCTTCCTCATCAGTAGCCCCGTAATTTACAAGGGCAAGGTAAGCGTCAGAAAACTGGTCCATATCATTAAGGGTATTAGATTGTTCACGGTTATAAGCGTCAATCAAAGATATAACCTGCTCAAAGTCCCCCTGGACTTCTTTATTGTTCTTAAAATGAATCAAAGGCACAGCCCCAAAAGGATGGGGTTTTACCTCTTCAAGCCTAAAGACTCCAGAGCTAGCCTCATCAGTATAGAAATAAACCGCCTTATCGTCATAAAGATAAGCATAAGTCGAAGTTTTCCCATCGACCTGAGACACATAGTATCTGATACCAAACTTAACCTTATCCTCTATGCTCATATCATAAATTAAAAACGCGTTGTCTGGCTCAATAGCCTTAAACCTAACATTCGCCTTATCATCTACCCACAATAACTCGTAAGCCTCGCCCTTAATAGAGCAGGTCTTAGCCAAGGTCAAATTCTCCTTAGCCTCGTTATTGTAGTTACAAATACTTTGATATTCCTCTAAAAATCTATCGTCCTCTTCTTCATCAAGGGCAGTAGCAACATACTTAACCGACTGCCCCATAAAAAAACCAGTATTAAAATCAGTAATATACTTAGGATATGGATGGACAAGCTTATTTTCCTTATCCTTATCAGCCGCACCATTTTCTAAAATCAAGTGTTTACCTAAATAATAATCTTGTAAATTAGCATACCTACCAATAAGGACAGAATGTTTCTTGATATAGTCCCTAACATCAGTAGGGCTTAGTTCATTTTTATAAGTTCTAAACATAATTATAAGCCTAGAGCCTTCTTGCTCATAGACCTTACCTTCCTTTCAATCATATCTTCACTCAAACTATAGCGGCAGGCGTCTATGCAGTTATGCACAATAAAACCACCTTCAACTGCAAAGTTGTGGTGGTCTTTAACTTCCATATTGTAGACATCTTCATATCCGACAAATCTAATCTTTTTTATTTTTATACCTGAGTTTACCTGCGCATGTTTTTGAACAGGTTCTACCTGGGCTGTACTTATTTGTTTTGAATTTATTTCCACAAATAACACACTCCTTTTCTATTAAGTCTTTTCCTGTTTTTCTTCTATAGGCACTTTTACATGCGTTTGAGCAAAACCTAGTTAGACCGTTATCAGGCCCCACAAATACTTTTCCGCAATTATCACATTTAAACTCTTTTTTAGCATGAAGCTTATCTTTAGTCTTTTCGTAATGCTCCTTGTGCCACTTGTGCCCTTCGTCAGAAGCGTGCCACTTCTTTGTCATGGGTCTTATTCTTTCAAGTAGTCCACTTTCAACATTTGCAATTCCATTAGCTTGCCCATGTAAAGATATATGCTCATGAGCCTTCATTAGCTTTAGATTTTCAATGTTGTTATTGCTTTTATCGTGGTCTATGTGATGTATATGGTATCCTTTAGGTATAGCCCCATAATTGCACTCCCAAACATACCTATGCAACCTAATCTTGTTGGTAGAGTTTAAATAATAACCAGTTTTATCATCTCTAGTAAACTTTAAGCCATTATAGTATTGGTATTTCTTAGACATACTATTCCTCCTATGTTATATATACTATTATATCATAACATATCGAGTAGTGTCAATGAAACACATTGATTATACTATCATTTTCGCTTAAGTTTTGTAACTCTACCCAACCATTTTCTGTAAGAAACAAATGGTCTTTGGTAGCTTTTATTTTAGCTCCATTTTCTAATTCTACTTCATAAACTGCTGCATTTTTTCTTGTCTTTCTAACATCTTCAAACTCTAGCAAATCTTTTGCATTTGTATCAAAGTTGTAAGCATAGACTCTTCCAGTAGTGCCAACGAGTCTTTCAATAGGAATTTGCCCGAATTCTGTATCTACCAATGTATCTCCAGTAATACAGTGATTGTCCTTATCTTCAAGCCTTGGGATAGTATCTCCCCACCTATCAGTCTGGTAATCAATATTTTCAAACTCCATAGCCGTATTAGGGCACCTCTTAGGGTCAATAATAATAGCCTCCAAATCATCAAGCCATTTTTCCCCAAACTCCACCGAACCTGGTTTCTTTTCAGCTCCTGCAATCTGGATGCCGTAAGACTTAACTTCTGCAATTGACTTAGGCTCAGCAGAATCAGCAATTATCCTGGTATCATCAAAATGATATTTTTTAATCAGATTAGCGGCCTCACGGTTTGAAATCTTAACTCCGTAAAGCTCATCAAATATAAAAATCCTTCGCCTGGTCTTATCATAGTGAATACGAACCATAGCCAAAGGATCAGTAGCATAGCCCCAGTCGAGGCCTTGTCTTATATTATCAAAATTGTCAATTTCTTCTCTCTTAATTTCTCTAAAAACTAAATTATCAAAAGGAACAACCCCAGAACCTATAGCCTTACCCAAATACTCCCAGTCATACTTTAAAGGCTGGATTTTCTTCACATGGTCAGCCTCATCTTTAAAAACTTGGGAAATATAAGGATTATCCAAATAAGTAGAATGATGAACATAAGTCAAATCAGAAATAAACTGACTCTCAAACTTCTTATTTACCCAGGATTGTTTACGCTTAGGCGGGTTATAAGAATAAAAAAGCTTATAAGATAGTCCTTCAGGTAATTCAGCCCTTAAAACCGAATTTTCAATCATAGAAACTTCTTCTTCAGTCTTAAACTCTGCCAACTCCTCAATCCACAAGGTAGCAACAGGAAACTTAGCAACCTTAAGAGACTTAATTTTAGCAGGGTCATCAGCCCCACGAAATATAATTGAATTGCCACGAGGTAAATAAGTAATCTTTAAGGGACTTTTACCAAAAGCAAAATAAGCCCCAACTCCAAGGACATCCACAGCCTCTTTTAGCTGCTCATAAACCGACTCATAAAGAGTGTTGCCAACCTTACGAACACAAAGGACAGAAATAGGATTGTTGATAACATCAAGAATAATCTCCAATGAAATCATAAAAGACTTACCAGACCCACGGCCACCCTTAAGGACATATCTTAAGTATTTATTATTTTTAACCTTCCTATGAAAATCCACAAAACAAGGATTGACAAGGGTAGAAAGCCTAGCCGATATCATCTATAATCTT
>NZ_CALGYW010000107.1 GCF_937934665.1 uncultured Anaerococcus sp. | reverse complement strand
TCTACAATGGTTTTGCTCATCTTCCCCCCTCATTAATCATTTTCTAATCCTCAACAGGCTTGAAATCATCATCAAAGAATCCAGATTGCTTATCAACCTCAATAACTTCTCCAGTCTCCTTATCAACATTTTTTGGAGCTTCTTTTTCTTCTTCCTCTACTACTTCAGGCTCAATCTCATAATCGACTTGATAAACTCTCTCGCCACTTTCAGCCTTGCTAGTCTTTTCGAAGTTCGCATTATCAAAGTTAGTCGCCTGTACTAGGGTCTGACTTTCAATAGCCTTAGGTGCATACTTTAATACTTGGATCAGAGCCGACTTCTTCGCCATAGCATCAAAGTTAGTCTTCCAAGGCCCACTGTTATAAGACTGTGAAAAAGTCTTGCCATACCTTTCAGCATCCGCCTTAGAAAAGTAAAAGACATCTTGGCCGCCGTCCTTAGTTTGGTAAATTGCATAGTAGCCAATAACATCCCCGCTATCACCAGTCAAGCAAGGCCTATGAGAAATCTCTCCAGTACCATAATCAATATCAAAATCTTCATTCTCCCTAACCTCACGGGCTGTAATCCTCTTAAATTGCCCGGTATTATAGGCTAACTTCAGTAAACCTTGATAGCCAAGCTGGAAATTAACCCTATTACCATAAGGGATAAGGTAAGCCTCACCAAGTGGTGTATTAAACTCAAGCCCAAGCTGTGCCGAATTCATAATTGCAGCAAGCAAACTTTCTTGACTACAAGATGCAAGCTTAGGATTAGAATTAATAGCAGTAAGTGCAGTCCTGATAAACTTCTCAACAGGCAAGTATGCTGGGAGGGCATTTTTAATCTCCCCCTCCATGGACTTAAGAAGTCCTCTAACTGTATCTTGCTTTCTTTGTGCTGGTGTCCTAGAATTATTCTTTTTTTGTAGCGCTTGTTTTGCGTTAGTCATTTACAATCTCCTTTAAATTAAATCTCCTAGACTCTGTAACCTTCGAAAACTCCTCAAAAATCTCTGGTTTCTCTTTTTTTATTCTTTTAGTGTCAATCCTAGTAGTAGTAAAAGGCCTATAGCTAACTTTAAGAAAGTTTGTAGCTCCATAATCGTGGTCTCCTAACTGTAGCTTAATCCTTTGCTCAAATTCCTTGTTATTCGCTTCTAATTCCTTTATAAGGCTTTTAGTCTCCAAATAGGACCTATAGTCCGTCTCGTCCACTTCAAGCTCAATCTGGTCATCTAAACCGCCCTTAAACCTATCTTTAAGAGCCGTATCATACTTACTTGATCCATCTGGAGCAGGCATTTGACCTTTTAAGACGTAATTTTCCCAAAAATCAACCTCTTGACTTTTTAACATCTCAATCACTTCTTCGTCCCTCTCAATCTCTCTGATAATAAAATCAGTAGAAAAGATAAGACAAGCGATGTAGCACTTCTCTGCCCCCGTAACCATCATGTAATGGTGGCATTGTAGCTCGTAATTTATAGGAATAGCCCCATCATCCCACTTATCTTTGGCAAAAGGGCTAGTAGTTTTACACTCTAGGATGGCATTTTCCCCAACCACTTCCCTATCAATATCAGCCAAGAGGAATGGATGTTCTTTAGATGCCATCATAAAATTATTTCTTCTAACCTTCTTACCAGTAGCTTCGGTAAATCTCCTAGCAACATAATCTTCAAGGTCTCGGCCCTGCCTCATAACCTCATTATCAAAATCTTTTACAACCTGACCTGTCTTTTCTAGATAAAGGCTAGCCTTACTTTTCCAAGGATTAAGACCACAGGCGGCCGCCGCATCCGAACCGCCAAGGCCTTTAGTCCTCATCTCAAGCCATTCTTCACGGCTTAAATTCGTAACATTTACAAGTTTTTTCATATCAAATCCCTCAAATATAGGCTTTCTTGTAAGTCTTTCTCAGCCTCATACTCACTCTGTAAAGACTTCTCATATAAAACGTCTTGATGTTCCAAATCGGTATCTATAATCTCGATATCATCATAATAAGAAGTCACCATATAAGCATCTTCTAACTTATCTTTGATAGCTTCCTTGGTATCGCCAGAATATTTTTCGTCAATTTCTTCCTTATCGATAAAAATTTCATATTCTTTTGTAAGTGTAAAACTAATCCTCATAACTTCTCCATGTAATCCTTTCTTCTATGCTTTTCAGCAATCGCAACATCAACGAGATTAAGCTTGCTAATATTGCTATCTGTCATTTTCTTTTTCAAAAGTATTTCTCTAATCTTTTCTAAACTATCAACTTCCATCACGCTAATTGCATCATAGAAAGTAACTTGATCTTTAGCCTTCATTCTCTTTCCTTTTCGTCTTCAAATCGGTATAATATTTCTATAGTTATTTTTTAAATCGGCTTAGCTTCGGCTAGGCCTTTTTGTTTTTATACAATCCAAAGCCCACCAAATAAGGTTATAATCGCAAAAGGTATGCATAACAGCTCACATACTGGAGTAGGACTCAAAATTCCTAAACCAACCCACATTAGGCTTACCAAAGTTATAAT
>NZ_CALGYW010000106.1 GCF_937934665.1 uncultured Anaerococcus sp. | reverse complement strand
TTCCAAATGTGGTACAACGACTACCTACCAGAAATCCCTTTATACTCTAACCAATATCACACAGGTTACACAGCAAGAGTTAAAGGATTTGATATCAATACACCAGTTTGGGAATCTGAATACCAAATCAATGCTATGAGCATCGAAAAATAAAAAAGATTTTAAAAGACAGGGCCAAGAAGCCTTGTCTTTTTTTATGCAAAAAAATTAATAATAAAATGTTTTCATAAAGTTTTTATTTATCAAAAATTTTAAAAGTTTTTAGAAATCTACTAGATTTTATCCTAATCTTACATGGCTTAACTAAGCTAATCACCCTGTGTAAAACTTAAGTGAAAAAATAACAAAAAATGGAAAAATAATTAATGGAAACGATAAATATTCAACTATCTATAACAAGGGATGTAAAAGATTGACAATAATCTCTCAATAAGTTAAAATCAAGATATAAAGTAACTTATTTTAGGGAGGATACTATGAAAATTAAGAAAGTATTTTCATCACTTATGGCTTTAGGCCTTATGACAACGATTGCAGCGTGTTGCGGGGCAGACAAAACTACCGACACCAAAGACAATCAAGGTCAAGATAATCAAGTAGAAGGCGAAGCTAACCAAGAAGTAGAAAATGAAGAGGGAGAAGTCGCAGAAGGTGGACAATCTGTAGAAGATTTTGAAAACCAAGCAACTGACGATACCCTGGTTGTAGGTGTTGAAGATATAAATGGGGACTTTATCGGTGGTTGGACCAATAACAAAACTGACGTAAAGGCTCGTAGGTACATGGGAATAGAGGGTAACAATGGTTATTCTACTATAGTCCAAGACGAGGGTGGCCAGTGGGTAAATAACATGACTGTCCTTGAAAAAGAACCAGAGACAGTAAAAAATGAGGATGGGTCAGAAACCACTACCTTTACCATCAAAAAGGACCTTAAGTTCTCAGACGGCAGCCCAATTACAGCTAAAAACTATCTATTTGGTCAACTCTTATCATCCCACCACTCCTACCAAGTGGTAACAGGATCAACAAATATAGGAGCTGATACACTTTTAGGCTACGAAGATTATTTTAATGGAGATAAGGATTTCCTAGAAGGCTTAGAACTAGTAGATGATTACACATTCAAGGCAACGATTTCATCCGATTTCCTACCATACTTCGAAGCAGACTCACTTAGAGGATATGGCCCATTCCCATTCCATGCTATTACAGACAACCTAACAGTATCTGAAGATGGTAAAAAACTTGAACCTACTGAAGGATATCAAGTAACAGAAGAAGACAAGGAAAGATATTTCAAAAATCTTGACACATCTATCCAAAAAGCAAAAGAAGACTTCGAAGACGACTGGTCATTCATTGAAACTGCTGAAGATGTTACAGAATCTGAAAAAGAAGAATACGAGACAGCTAAAGCCGAACATGAAGAAAAAATAAAAGAACTAGAAGCTAAAAAAGATGGCGAAGTAGATCCTACAGAACTACTTATAGAAGATGCCATGCTAAGAGAAGCTAACGAATATAGGGTAAAACCAACAGTTGTTGATGGACCTTATAAGTTTAATTCCTTTGCAAATAACATGGTAAAACTCAGCCTAAATGAACATTACGCAGGAAACTTCAAGGGCGAAAAAGCAACCATACCTAATATAATACTTCAAACAGTAAATAAAAATATAGCTGTAGACCTATTAGAAAATGGAAATATAGACCTTTGGGAAGCAGAAGTCGATGGGTCTAAAATCGACCAAATGAGAGCGGCTGCAGAAGAAGGAAAAATCGGTGGTTACAACACCTTTGAAAGAAACGGCTACGGCAACGTAACCTTCCTAACAGATAGGGGAGCTACAAAATATAAAGAAGTAAGGCAAGCTATAGCCCACCTAATGGACAGAAACAGTTTCGTCCAATCTTATGCAGGTGGCTACGGTGTAGTTACAAACGGTATGTACGGTACCAGCCAATGGATGTATAATGAAAGAGGAGCTGACCTTGAGACAAATCCAGAATTTAAGAAATACCAACTAAACCTAGATGCGGCAAACACTCTTCTAGACCAAACTCCTTTCAAATTTGAGGCAGATGGAACAACACCTTGGGATAAGGCGAAAGCTGATGAAGAATTTGCTAAAAATGCTGATGGTTTTGACTACTACAGATATGACGAAAACGGCAAGAAACTCCAAGTAAACCAATATGGTTCTGACGAATCACCAATTACAACCCTAATTTCAAACCAAGTGCCAGTAAATGCTAAGCAAGTTGGTATGGAATATAACGTAACAAGTGGTTCTTTCGCAACCTTACTTGAATACTACAACTTCCCTAAAGAAGACGCAGAATATACAGCCTTCAACATGGGTACAGACTTCGGTACACCATTTGATCCTTATTACCAATACCACAGCAAGGGCTTTGACAATAGAACAAAGACCAACGACCCGGTTGCAGACGAGCTAACTGTAAAACTTCGTCAAACAACGCCTGGCGATAAGGAAGCTTACCTAGATACATGGGAAGAATTTCAAAAATGGTACAACGATTACCTCCCAGAAATCCCACTCTATGCTAACCAAAACCACTCTGGTTACTCAAAGAGAGTAAAGGGCTTTGATATCAACACCCCACTTTGGGAATCAGAATACCAAATAAATGCTATGACAATAGAAAATTAGCCCAGTCAAAGAAGATTAAAGAAAGTCCCCGCTTAAATGCGGGCTTTTCTTTAAAAAAATTCACCTTTTACACTCTGTGAAAATAATAGTGAATTTCTTATCAATATTTACACAAATTAATAAATATACTAAAAATGTATCAGATAAGCCTTATCATTTGGGACAATTTAGCATTTTTATAAGTTCTAAGGTTGACAAAAAAGCCTAAATATTATAGTATTGTAGGTATAAATATATGGTTTTGACTTGCTAAAATTAATTGAAATAATTAAAACATACATATGGCAGGTATTAACCAGAAGAGGAAGGATATATATGTTACGTTATATAGTTAAAAGAATTTTAAACTTAATACCAGTAGCTCTTATAATATCTATCATGCTTTTTGCCTTCTCTAAGGCCATGCCAGGAGACCCAATCCAGGCGATGATCCCTACAACTGGTAGGATGACCAAGGCCCAAAAAGAAGAGATGTATAAGAACTTATCAGCAAGGTACGGCTACGATAAGCCCCTACCAGAGCAATATGTAAGATGGTTAGGAAGAACCCTTAAGGGAGACTTTGGTGAATCAACTAGAGTTAGAAGACCTGTTAAGGAATACCTGTCAGAACCACTTAAAAATACAATATACCTAAATATAGGTTCTACAATAATTTCATTTGTACTTTCGGTGCTTATTGGAATTAGGTCGGCGACCCGAAAGGGAGGAATCTACGACAAGACGGCCCAGACCCTAACACTAGTGGGTCTATCAATACCGACCTTCTTTATAGGACTTATAATGATATTTTTCTTTGCCTTTAGGCTAAATTGGTTCCCAGCTAATGGTATGCCAAGAGTAAATGCCTTTGGTGAATGGATAAAATATCTAACCTTACCAACCTTGACACTAACAGTAGGATCTCTTGCATCCTTATCTAGGTATGTAAGAAACTCCATGCTAGATGCCCTAGACCAAGACTACATCAGAACAGCTAGGTCCAAGGGTCTAAAAGAAAAAACAGTAGTATATTCTCACGCCTTTAGAAATGCTCTAATTCCAGTAGTTACAGCACTTACATGGGCGGTACTTGGAATGTTCTCAGGTTCTGCTATAACAGAGAGGATTTTCTCTTATAGGGGAATTGGTAACGAGCTTATTTCTGCGGTAATGGCGCAAGACTACAACGTAATCCTTGCCCTATCTATGTTTTATGCCGTTTTAACCCTTTTAGGTAACCTCCTAATGGATATAGCCTATGCCCTAGTAGATCCAAGAGTTAAATTGGAGGCTTAATATGAATAGAAAAGTTAAAAAACCATTTAAATCTTATTTTGGCTTCCTAAAAACTTACCTTTTAAGAGGATTTACCTTTGCAAATGGTATGGAAGACGATGTAAATCCAACACCAGGACCAGAAACAGAGGGTCCAGCCGGAGATTTAAACCAAAACCTTGAGGGCGGCCCACAAGAAGGTCCGGAAAATGACAGGCTAAAAGAAGAAGCCATCATGAGCCCGGGAAAGGTAGCCCTTAGAAACTACTTTAGAAACCCACTTGGAGTTATTGGTCTTGCTATGTTTATAGCTATTGTTCTTGTAATCTTTTTAGGTTCAAGAATGTTACCATTTAACCAATACTACTCACAAGGTAACCTTACAAATGTATCTCCAGGTGCTGGATATATGAACTATCCAAGCGAAATGGAAAAAGAAGGCGTTGAAAAGATTTCTATAGGTAATACTTTCGCAGTAGGCCTTACAAAAGAAAATAACATCTATGTTTGGGGCTCAAACAACGAAGATGATGTTTTAACAATCCCAAAAGATGTTAAGGAAAAAATCGAAGGCAAAAAAATCAAAGACGTAGCTGCGGGTGATAGACACATCATCATTGCTACAGAAGATAACGAGATTTATGGTTGGGGTAATAAGACCTTTGATCAAACTAAGGTTCCACCAATGCAAGAATCCCAAATCAAAGAAGAGGGTATTGCAAAACTTGGTGGTGGTACCCAATATTCTGTTGTCCTAACAGAAAAGAACAACCTAGTTATCTGGGGTTCAACTCTAGCCTCAAGGCTTGATATGATTCCATCTACTATCCAAGGAGAAGTAGTAGACTTTGATACAAATACAATAAACGTAATTGTGACCAAAAAAGATGGGTCTGTTGACCTACTTGGTGTAAGAGGTGCTGAAAATGATACAGCTATGCCTGCTGAGCTTAGAGAAGGCAAGGTAAAGGCTAAAAAAGCAGTACTTACAGCAAACTCAGCAGCAGCCCTTACAGAAGATGGAAAACTTTATGTTTGGGGTCCATCTAGAGATAAATTAGCTGGTGACTTTATACCAGAATTTGACGGCAAACTAACTGATATAGAAGCAAGTGATTCAATAATAACTGCCCTTGACGAAAACGGCAAAGTTTATCAATGGGGTATAGAAAATTATGGAGAACTTGATACTCCTGATGGAGAATTTGAAAAATTATATTCAAATTATTTCAATATTTACGCAGTAGACAAAGAAGGAAAAATAGATACTTGGGGACTTAATGGATTTAGGTTTGGTTCAGATGACCAAGGTCGTGATATCTTTACAAGGCTTATCCACGGCGGCAAGATGACTATGATAATCTCCCTTATCTCATCAATTATCCAAATTGGACTTGGTGTTTTAATAGGTATGATTTCAGGTTTTGTTGGCGGAAAAGTTGATAACGTCCTAATGAGAATATCAGAGATTGTTGCGTCATTCCCATTCTATCCAATGCTTATTTCCCTATCTGCCCTTCTCCCACCAGGAGCAAGCCAAGAGCAAAGAATAACCATGGTTATGATTCTCCTAGGTGTACTAGGTTGGACAGGACTTGCCCGTCTTGTACGTGGACAAATCCTTGCAGAACGTGAGAGGGACTATATTACAGCAGCCAAGGCGCTTGGTGTAAAAGACTGGTCAATCATGGTTAGACACATCCTGCCAAACGTCTTATCTATAGTAATAGTAAATGCGACAATTGGTTATGCAGGAAACCTTCTTACAGAAAGTGGTCTTTCATTCTTAGGATTTGGTGTTCAAGAACCTACACCATCTTGGGGTAATATGCTTACAGCAGCCCAAAGTTCGGATGTACTAAATACCTACTGGTGGAGATGGGTATTCCCAGCCCTTGCAGTATTCTTGACATCATTCTCAGTAAACCTCATCGGTGATGCCCTAAGAGATGCCATAGACCCAAGAGCAAACGAGAGATAGGTGAAAATATGAGCTTACTTGAAATAAACAATCTTCATACCTACTTTTCTACAAGGCGTGGTCTAATCAAGGCCGTAAACGACGTTAGCCTCTCTGTTGATGAGGGTAAAACCCTAGGCCTTGTAGGTGAGTCCGGATCTGGTAAGAGTCAGACAGCTATGAGTATCCTCCAGCTGTTTGAAAGTAACCAAAAGATCTATGGTGGGGAGATAATTTTTGACGGAGAGAAAATTTCTGACTATAAAACAAGCCAAATGGAACATATAAGGGGAAATAAGATTTCTATGATCTTCCAGGAGCCAATGAGCTCTTTAAACCCAGTATTTACTGTAGAAAAACAACTCTCAGAAGTACTTATGCTCCATAAGGGAATGAATAAAAAAGAAGCAGCTGAAAGAGTTGAGGAGCTTTTAGCAGCTGTTAAAATACCAAACCCACATGTAGTAACCAAGCAATACCCATTTGAATTATCAGGTGGCATGAACCAAAGGGTAATGATAGCCATGGCCCTTGCTTGTGAGCCAAAGCTTCTAATAGCTGACGAGCCAACTACAGCCCTAGACGTAACTATCCAGGCCCAAATCCTAAGGCTGATGAATGACCTTAAGCACAAGGCTGGTACATCAATCCTCTTTATCACCCACGACCTTGGTGTTATAAACCAAATGGCTGATGAAGTAGCTGTAATGTACTGTGGTCAGATAGTTGAGCAATCACCAGTAGAATTTATCTTCAAACGTGATATAACAGACTACAACCACCCATACACTGTAGCCCTTCTAAACTCTATCCCATCTATCACATCAGATAGAAACGAGAGACTAGATATTATACCAGGGTCTGTACCTCACCCACTAAACCTACCAGACGGTTGTAAGTTTGCGGCAAGGTGCAAATTTGCTACAGAAAGATGTATCAAAGAAATGCCAGAATTAAAGGCAGTAAATGACAACCAATTAATTAGGTGCCATTATCCAAATAGAAAGGAAAGAGAAGAAGATGGAAAATAAAAACAAAAAGGTCTTATTTAAGATAAGAAACCTTAAAAAATATTTCCCTCTTAAGAAAAAGAGCTTCTTTGACAAGGGACCTGGCGAATATGTTCACGCCAATGAATCCATATCAATAGATATCTATGAGGGTGAAACACTTGGTCTGGTTGGAGAATCTGGTTGTGGTAAGTCCACCTTTGGTAGGACCCTCCTACAAATATATGAACAAACAGAGGGAACAACCCTATACTATGGCAAGACCTTAGACGACTATGCTCCAGAATACATGGGCAAGATGATTTCAAAAATCCCATCAAAATTCCCTAACTACCAAAAGGAACTTGATGAATTAAATAAAATCTACGAAGATTTAGAAAAATCTGAAACCGACGAAGACAGGGCAATGAACAACGAAAAAGCCATGTTCAAACGTCGTGAGATAGAAGAAGAATACCTAAATATGATTAGGATAGCAGGGGGACTCTTAGCCTCTGATGACCTAAATAAGGTAGCCAAACTTTTAAACAATGAGTACCAAGTCCTAAGAGAAAGGGCCAAGGTCTACACAGAATTAGAAGAGTTTGAACAAAAAGTTCAAATGAGGGTAAGAAGCTGGGATGACTATTACAAGAGCCTAGATGAGGACCCAAAATACAATGAATTAAAAGAAAAAGTTGATTCCATAACTATAAAAGTTAATGAAAAAAGAGATGAAATCGAAGCCTACAGAGATAGCCTTAGAGACAAGGAAGGCTTTGCTGAACTAGAAAGTCAATTAGATACAGGTATCGACCTTTCAGAGTTAAACAAGGAAGAAATGAGAGAGTTACGTAAGGACCTACAAATGATCTTCCAAGACCCTTATGGATCTCTAGATACCAAGATGACAGTAGGAAATATCATAGGTGAAGGTGTTCTAGGCCACGATTTATTCAATTCTAGAAATGAAAAAGGCTACAACGAATACATCCAAGAAACAATGGAAAAATGTGGTCTTGCTCCATATTTCCTACACAGGTATCCTCACCAATTCTCCGGAGGTCAAAGACAAAGAATAGGTATAGCAAGAGCTCTTGCCCTAAAACCAAGCTTTATAGTTTGTGATGAGGCAGTATCAGCCCTTGACGTATCTATCCAGTCACAAATCATAAACCTACTCCAAGACCTAAAAGAAGAAAACAACCTAACCTATTTATTTATCACCCACGACCTTTCAGTAGTAAAATATATATCTGACAGGATAGGGGTAATGTATCTGGGAGTAATGGTAGAGCTTGCGGACTCAGAAAAGATATTCGAAAACCCACTCCACCCATACACAAAATCTTTATTACAAGCCATCCCTAGAACTGACGTAAACCAAGGTCAGGAGCTTGCAGTTATAGAAGGGGACATCCCATCAGCTGTTAAGCCGCCAAAGGGATGTAGGTTCCACACCAGGTGCGAGTACGCTATGGACATCTGTGCCCACTTTGAGCCAGAGCTTAAAGATAATGGAGACGGCCACTTCATAGCCTGCCACCTAATGGACGTATCTGAAGAAGAAAAACAAAGAGCCTACGAGAAAAATATGGCCAAGAGAGCCAAAGAAGAAGAAGAATTAGAAGAAATAAGTGCTATATGAAAAGACCAATAGACAGGTTTAAGGGAAAGACTCGCGAGGAAATCGAAGAAAAAGAATCCCTCCTAGACGAAGATAACCTAGAAAGAGGGGACAGACTAGCAATGTTTCTAGCAGCCATGAGGGTATTCATGCCCTTTGTCCTCCTTCTCCTTGCCCCAATATTTTTAATAGCATTCCTTATGTAAATGTGAAAACCAGGATTTTTATAAATTCTGGTTTTTTTA
>NZ_CALGYW010000105.1 GCF_937934665.1 uncultured Anaerococcus sp. | reverse complement strand
CAAGGCCTATTGATAGCCTAATTAGGTTTGGGTAGACTCCTATGGCTTCTAGGTCTTCGCCTGATAATTGCCTATGAGTAGAACTTGCTGGGTGCAGGCAAAGGCTTCTTGCATCTGCAACGTGGACTGCAAGGGTAACTAAGTTTAGGTGGTCTATAAATTTGGAAGCTGTATCCCTATCTCCCTTGATACAAAAGCTCATCACTCCAGAGCCTCCTTTGAGGTAGGTTTGGGCAAGCTTATAAGATTTGGAAGATTCAAGGAAGGGATAGGATACACTTTCAACAAGGTCTGAGCTTTCTAAAAATCTTGCAACTTTTAGGGCGTTTTCACTGTGTCTTTCCATCCTTAAGGCAAGGGTATCCACACCTAGGAGGGTTAGGAAAGAGTTGAATGGGGATTGGATGGTTCCATAATCACGAAGTCCTACTGTTCTTAGCCTTGCAGCATAGGCTGCCCTTCCAAAGTGTTCTGTAAAGACAAGGCCGTGATAGGTTTGATCTGGCTTGGTAAGCTTATCGTAGTCTCCCTTTGCCCAGTCAAAGTTTCCAGAATCAACTATGATTCCACCCATTGCTGCCGCATGACCGTCAAGGTACTTGCTAGATGAGTAGGTCACTACATCGCAACCAAAATCAATTGGCCTTAAAAGGGCAGGGGTAGCTAGGGTATTGTCTAATATTAGTGGAATATTGTGCTTGTGGGCAAGGTCTGCATAGGCCTTTATGTCAAGGACATCAGCCCTAGGATTTGTTAGGGACTCTCCAAAAATAAGTTTAGTATTATCCTTTATAGCAGAGGCTGCTTCTTCTAAGTTATTGAAAGAAACAAAGGTGGATTCTATGCCAAGGTCCTTTAGAGTCTCACCTATGAGGTTGTAGGTGCCACCGTAGATGTTATTTAAAGCAACAACGTGGTCTCCGCTTTTTGCTATATTTATTATGGCAAGGAGGTTAGCTGCTTGGCCTGATCCTGTTGCAACAGCTGCTACTCCTCCATCAAGGGCGGCTATTCTTTTTTCTAGGACATCTGTTGTAGGGTTTCCAAGTCTTGTATAAAAAAATCCAGGGTCATTTAGGTCAAAAAGATCTGCAACCTGTTTACTTGATTCGTAGTTAAAGGTTGTTGATTGGGTTATAGGAGGGATGTTCGCCTCTCCATTTCCTGGTGCGTAGCCTGCCCTTAGACAAGCTGTGTCGATGTTTTTGTAGGTTTTTTCTGTCATGATATACTCCTTAATTTTTTTATCATAAAGCTAATAAAAAAAGCCCTCATTATTTCTACAGAAATAACAAGGGCGTAAATCGCGGTACCACCTTAAATTTTTATATAATCACTTATATAAACTCACTGAGTACTAACATACTCGCGCTTTGTAACGTAAGCTAACGTAAATCTCTAAATATCGAGAAATCCTAGATAAGAACCATCTTCATATAAGGTCTGTCTACCTCTTTCACCACAACGAGGCTCTCTAAAATCAATTCCTTATACTACTCTTTCTTATATTAAGTTTATGATATGACATTAGTATATAGGCTTTTTTTATTTTTGTCAACTGATTTTTTTCCATAATCTTGTATAATCTTTATAAGAGAAAGACTGAGGAGATATTATGACAACAATTTATGATTTTACAGTTAAAGATGACAGAGGCGATGAAGTTTCGCTTGAAAAATATGCGGGCAAGGTTCTTCTTATTGTAAATACTGCTACCAAGTGTGGTTTTACCAAGCAATATGACGCTTTAGAAGAGCTTTATAAAAAATACAAGGACCAAGGTTTTGAAATCCTAGATTTCCCTTGTAACCAATTTGGAAGTCAGGCTCCAGGTACAATAGATGAGATAAATGATTTCTGCGCCTTAAATTTCGGAACGAGCTTTGACCGCTTTGATAAGATTGATGTAAATGGAGAAAACGAGGATCCTTTATATACCTTCCTTAAGGAAGAAAAGTCAGGCCTTGGTTCAAAGGCTATCAAGTGGAATTTTACAAAATTTTTAATAGATAAAAATGGCCAAGTAGTAAAAAGATACGGTTCACAAAAGAAACCTGAAAATATTGCAAAAGATATAGAGGAACTTTTAGATGCTTAACGATAAGTTTGTTGATTTAGCCTATGATTCACTAAAATATTATCTAGAAACTAGCAAGTATCTTGATAAGTATGACGGAGAATTTAAAGATAACCACAATGGAGTTTTGATTCAAATAAGTAAGGGTGATAGGCTTGAAAGATCAGGATCAATCTACCCAACCAGGGCGAATATCGCCCTTGATATCATCCACGAAGTGGTAAATCTAGGTATTTTTGACAATGCCTTTGCCCTAAGACTTTCTGACCTTGATGATGTCTATATCCAGGTTTTAGAAATAAGTAAGGTTGAGCAGATAGAAAGACTTGAAGACTTTGGTGTTTATTCAGGGCTACTTTTATCCTATGCCAACAACCCTGTTATGGTTTTTAGGGAAGATTATGAAACAGACTACCAAATGTTTGAAGATGCCAAAGACCTTGCCAATGTAGATGATTATGATATCTATACCCTAGAGAAATTTAAGGTTATAAGACATATTTGACAAATAGGTGTAAAATAGTACATTAGAGGAAGAATATTGACTATATAAAGAAGAGTAGTTTATAAAAAACCTTCAGAGAGGCATGGTTGGTGAGAATGCTAGGGGCTTTATAAATGAAGATCATCTTTATTGTTTGTTGGGTGAATAAGTAGCCTAGCAGGAATGCCAAGCCTTAAGAGCAAATTAGGAAATAAGTGGACCGTCTGTATGGACGGTCCTTTTTTATTAGGAAGGAAAAATTATGTGCGATTTAAAATTTGAGGAAGTTAACTCCAAGGATGTAAAATCTAGAGAAGCCAAACTAAAAGATTATTGGAATGAAATTGACCTTTTAGAAGAAACTTTTAAGACTCGTGAAGACGCTGATGAATATGTAATCTACGATGGGCCTCCAACAGCCAACGGCAAGCCAGGTATCCACCACGTTATAGCAAGAACTCTAAAGGATATGACCAGCCGTTATAAAAATATGAAGGGATACAAGGTTTTTAAAAAAGCAGGTTGGGATACCCACGGATTGCCTGTAGAAATCGAAGTTGAAAAAGAACTCGGTTTTCACGATAAAAATGACATCGAAGCATATGGTATAGAGAAATTTAACCACCTTTGTAAGGAATCTGTATGGAAGTATTCTGATATGTGGCGAGATATGTCAGATAGGATGGCATTTTTATACGATATGGACCACCCATATGTAACCATGGACAATGATTACATAGAAACTGAATGGTGGCTATTAGATAAGGCCTTTAAAAAAGGCTATATCTACGAGGGTGCCAAGGTTATGCCATACTGCCCAAGATGTGGGACAGGTCTTGCAAGCCACGAGGTTGCCCAAGGCTATGAAATGGAAAAGACCCTTACCCTTACAGTTAGGTTTAAAAAGAAAGATTCAGATAATGAGTATTTCCTAGCATGGACTACTACTCCTTGGACTCTTCCATCAAACTTAGCCCTTGCAGTTCACCCTGACCTTGACTATGTAAAGGTCTTTGACAAGGAAGATAAAGCTTATTACTACATGGCCAAATCTCTTATGGAAAAACTCATGGATAAGAGAGACTATGAAGTAGTAGAAGAGATGAAGGGTACTGACCTTGAGCTTATGGAATATGAGCAACTAATGCCATATGTAAAAACTAAGCCAGGCAAGGCCTTTAAGGTTATCCTCGCTGACTATGTATCTGCAGAAGACGGTACAGGTATAGTTCATATCGCTCCAGCCTTTGGTGAGGACGACTACCAAGCTTGTAGAAAATACGACCTAGACTTTATCCAACCAGTTGACCTTGAGGGTAAATTTACAGAAACACCTTGGAAGGGTGAATTTGTCTTTGATACAAATGAAAAAATCTGGCGCCACCTTCAGGGTGAAGGCAAGGTTTTTGCTAAAGATACTGTAGAGCATAACTACCCACACTGCTGGAGATGCCATACTCCACTTATTTATTATGCACGACCATCTTGGTATATAGAAATGAGCAAATTCTCAGATAAAATGGTGGAAAATAACCAAACAGTAAACTGGTACCCACAAACTATAGGGGATAAGAGATTTGGAAACTGGCTAGAAAATGTCAAAGACTGGGCAATATCAAGATCTAGATATTGGGGAACTCCTCTAAATATTTGGAGATGTGAATGCGGCCATACAGATACAGTAGGAAGCCGTGCAGAGCTTAAAGAACGTGCAATTGAAGATATTTCAGAAGATATAGAACTTCACAGACCATATGTAGACAATGTCCACATCAAGTGTGACAAGTGTGGGGGCACTATGACAAGAGTACCTGACGTAATGGACGTTTGGTTTGACTCAGGAGCCATGCCTTTCGCGCAACTTCACTATCCATTTGAAAATAAGGAACTTTTTGAAGAAGGTTACTACCCAGCAGACTTTATCTGTGAGGGAATTGATCAAACTAGGGGTTGGTTCTACTCCCTAATGGCAATTTCAACTATTACCATGGGAAGAGCACCATACAAAAATGTCCTTGTAAACGACCTAGTTGTAGATAAAAACGGCCAAAAGATGTCAAAGTCAAAGGGCAATACCCTAGATCCATTCGAACTTTTTGATAAATATGGGGCAGATGCAGTGAGATTTTATTCTCTCTACGTATCTCCAGCCTGGATGCAAACTAAGTTTGACGAAAAGGGCCTTGTAGAAGTTAAAAACAACTTCTTTAGGACCTTCGAAAATGTTTATAACTTCTTCACCCTCTATGCAGGTACAGATGGGCTAACCTTAGCTGACATCAAGTCCTTTGAAGGAGTAGAAAAAGACGGCATAGACCGCTGGTTATACTCAAGACTAAATAGTCTTATCAAATCCTACTATGAAGAAATGGAAAACTTTGAGTACAACAAGGTTGTTCATGAGATTTCTGACTTTGTCGTAGAAGATTTATCAAACTGGTATATCAGACGTAATAGAAAGAGATTTTGGTCTCAAGAATTAACTGATTCTAAAAAATCTGTTTATAAGACAACCTATGATGTCCTACTAGCTTTAACTAAGCTAATTGCGCCAATCACACCATTTTTAGCAGAAGAAATCTACCAAAAACTAACTGGAGCTAAGACTGTTCACACACAAATACTTCCAGAAGTAGATGAAAGCCTAATATATACTAAGCTTGAAGCTGACATGGACCTTGTTAGAAAGATAGTTAACCTTGGCCGTGCCTCAAGAGAGAAAGAATCAATCAAGGTTCGTCAACCACTTTCAAAGATAATTGTTGACGGTTCCTACAAGGAAAGACTAGAAAAGCTCCTTCCACTTATAAAAGAAGAACTAAATATCAAAGAAGTTGACTTTGAAGATGACCTATCAGACTTTATGGACTACTTCCTAAAACCAGACTTCAGGGTTGTGGGTAGGATTTTCCAATCTAAGGTAAATGACTTTGCCAAATACCTAGCATCTACAGATGCCAAGGCCTTTATAGATCAAGTTAATGAGGGACCTGTTAAGGTAGAAATAGCTGGCGAAGAATTTGAGGTTACTAAAGACTACCTAGATATAAGGATATCTGCCAAAGAAGGTTTTGATGTAGAAATCGACGGCAATGTCTTTGTAATCCTTGATACAGAAATCACCGAGGACTTAAAAGATGAAGGTTATGCAAGAGAGTTTATCTCCAAAATCCAAAACCTAAGAAAAGACTCTGGTTTTGAGGTAACAGATAGGATAAATATTTCCTATGAGGCAGACTCAGACCTTGCTAAGTCTTTAGATAAGTTTAGAGAAGAAATTAAAAAAGAAACCCTAGCCGATAAGCTTGAAAACACCAGCCTAGAAACTGAAGTAGTAGAGCTTAACGACAAGGAAGTAAAAATCAGTCTAGAAAGACTATAGATAATAAAGAAATGGCCTTGCATTATTGCGGGCTTTTTCTTTACAAAAATCCTAAGGAGAATAGATGAAAATTTTGTTAATGAATATGGTAAAAATCTATAATAAGGAAACAGGAGAGGTTCTAGTCCTTGATAAGGTCAAAAAATATGGCTGGGAGGGCCTTACCTTTCCAGGTGGCAAGGTAGAGCTAACTGAATCATTTGAAGACTCAGTCATAAGAGAAGCCAAGGAAGAAACCAACCTTGATATAAAAAATCCTAAGCTTGTTGGCATTATAACCTGGCTAACAGATGATAGAAAAGATGTGGGACTTCTTTATGAGGCAAGTGACTTTAGCGGAGATTTGATAAGGGAAAATAGGGAAGGGACTCTAGCTTGGACGAATTATGAAGAGTTTAAAACCATGCCAGGAAAATCCATGTCTATGGATAAGATCCTTGCTATCTATGAGGGCAAATACAGGGAACTCCTTTGGGACTTAAGAGATGGGAAAGAAGAAATATTTTATTTTTAGAAAGATTATAAAGACCTAGTCTCAAACTATTGACAATGTTGATTTTATTGTGTCTATACGAACAAAGTTATGAAGAATCCATGAATCCCAATTAAAAAATTATTATTAAATATTATTTTTTTTAGGCACTCTGGTACTGGGGAGATCTTTTCTTTTTGTGGATATGATTTCTTACAAAAATTTTAAGGAAGATTGACAAAAACTATCATTATAATATAAATAAGTCTATTGTAATAGAGATTTTTTTATGATAAAATAAACTTAGGTGTAATACATATAACCAAACACTAAAGAGGTATTATGAGTCTAATAGAAGTTAGAGATTTAAAAAAATATTATAAGTTAGGCGGGACAATAATTAAGGCCTTAGATGGGATAAATATCGACATCAATAAGGGCGAATTTATAGCCCTCCTTGGCACATCAGGGTCAGGTAAATCTACCCTTTTAAATATGCTAGCAGGTCTAGAAAGACCAACTAAGGGGAGGATTAGCTATGGAAATATAGACTTAACAAAGCTTAGTGAAGATAAGATTACCAAGTTTAGAAACCTAAATATAGGTTTTGTCTTCCAGTCCTATAACCTTCTTCCCTACCTATCAGCCTGGGAAAATGTAGCCCTTCCTCTTACCTTTAAGGGGATAGAGACAAGTCAGAGAAAAAAAGAAGCGGCCAAAATCCTTGATGCTGTAGGTCTTTCTCACAGGATGAACAATAAACCAAACGAATTATCAGGGGGCCAACAGCAGAGAGTATCAATTGCCAGAGCCTTTGTGGGAAATCCCTCAATAATATTTGCAGACGAACCAACAGGTAACCTTGATACAAAAACATCTTTTGAAATTATGAAACTTATAAAAGACATAACTACAAAAAACGAGCAAACTTTTATCATGGTAACCCACGATGATGAAATGACAGAATTTGCCGACAGGACCCTCTTTATGAGAGATGGAAAGCTTGATAAGGTCCACGAAAAATTAACCATAGACGAGGTATTATAGATGAACGAAAATGAAAACAACCAAATGGAAATGTCAGCCAATGTAAAAAACCAACCAAAGATAATGATCTCTTACTACCAGCTAAGTCCAAAAATTGCCCAAGCTGGTAAAAGTTTTGACCTATCCTTTGGTCTTTATAATACAAATTCAAGAAATACCATATATAACCTAAAAGCAACTATAGAACAAAACCTAGGGGCCCAACCACAAAACACAGGCGAAAATAATTCTATGGTATCAGACGGGTCAGTTTTCTCACCTGTAAACCAATCAAATTCATTTTATGTAGCAGCCCTTTATCCTTGGAATACAGCCAACAAGCACATCACAATGAATGTTTTACCAAATGCTGTTGCAGGTAATTATGTAATTAACCTATCAATAGAATATGAAGACGCAGATGGCAACCAATATAAAACTACAGAAGCCATTGGCATCCCTGTTGTCCAAAGGGCGGGAGTAACCATGGGTGAATTAAAAACAGACGAACTTATGGTCGGAAATCCGACAGAAATGTCAGTAAATATCTACAATACTGGCAAGGATAACCTAAATACCTTTATGTGTGATGTCATAGGTAAGGGAATAAAAATTGAAAACGATAGGAAATTTATAGGTAATTTTAATACAGGTACCCAAGAGACCTTCTCTTTTACAGCTACTCCTACAAGACCTGGAGAAATCGAAGGTCAAATCATGCTATCCTACGAAGATTCAACTGGCAAGGTCCACACCCAGATTAAGGATTTTAGCAAGGAAGTTATGGAAGGCATGCCAGAGGATATGAATGGGGAAAAGCCAGGAGAAATGACAGGTGAAATGGGAATGGAAGATCCTTCTATGAACCAAGGCTCAGTATTAACATCACCTTTTCTTTGGGGTGGATTAATTGTAATAATCATCCTAGTAGCTATCCTCTATAGAAAGAAAAAGCATAAAAAAGAAGATGAGGAGTTGTTGATAGACGATGAAGATTAGTGACAGGGTAATAATTGCCCTAAGAAACCTAGCTCGTAGAAAATCAAGAACCATCCTTACAGTCCTATCAGTAGTAATCGGTGCTACCTCTATAATCCTTATGCTTGCCTTTGCTACAGGTATTTCAAATTCTCAAAAGGAAATGATAGAATCTTTCGGAGGACTTACATCCATCCAAATTATAGGAGATAACCCAGCAGAAAACATGGAAGTCAAAGATACCGATATAAATAAGCTTAAAAAAGTAAAGGGAGTAAGGGCGGTTGTCCCTTCCATAAACTTTTGGGGAGAAATCTGGCTTGATAAAAGTCAGGAATATATGCTAAACACCTCCTTTGAAGTAATACCAGACGACGTTTTTAGGCTTCTATCAAAGGATATGTTCGAATGGGGAGGCCCTATCTCTCCATCTATGAATGATTCTATAGTCCTAGGACAAAATGCAGACGTTCAAAAAGTTGAAATGATGCCAGACGGCGGTTGGTCTACTATGCCTCTTGAAGAAGAATTTAATCTTCAAAGCCACGAATACTACTACCGTCTAGGTTTTAAGGACGAATCAGACGATGGAGTTCATTTTGGCAATGAAGAAAATCAAAATGAGGATGATAACAAACCAAGCTATGTGGATGTGAATGTAAAACTTGCTGGTAAGCTTAATTCCAAGGCACTTCTTAAGGGATGGTCTTCCTATGTGAACGAAAGTTTTTATAAAAGACTTAAGGAAGAAGATAAAAAAATAAAATATCCTCAATTAGAAAACAACTTTGACGAAAATGGTCAACCAATCCAAGAAAAATCTGACAAAATCAAATACGATAGCCTCAGAGTCATAGTAGATGATGTGGAGAACCTAGAGACAATTGAAAAAGACATCAAAAAACTTGGCTACAATACCCAATCGGAGGCGGGGTCTGCAGATGAAATCAAAAAACAAACTATGCAAGTAACCCTAATCTTAGGTGGGATAGGCTCAGTTGCCTTTGTTGTATCAGCCATTGGTATTATAAATACCATGCTCATGTCAATATATGAAAGGCAAAAGGAAATAGGGGTAATGAAGGTAATCGGAGCTTCTATAAATGATATCAGGGGGATGTTTTTGATAGAATCTGGCTTTATAGGATTTTTTGGAGGTATAATTGGCCTTTTGATATCTCTTGGAGTTGGTAAAATAATAAATGGATTAATGGCAGGCGGAGGTATGATTGGCACAGGTAGCGAAGTTATAGCCATAAGCCCCCTACTTGCTATAGTGGGAGTTGGATTTTCATCCCTTGTAGGAGTTCTCGCAGGATATATTCCAGCCAGACGTGCAACCAAATTATCTGCCATAGAAGCTTTAAGGAGTAACTAATGAAAAAAACACTTATATTAGCGATGCTTGCACTAAGTCTTGTTGCTTGTGATCAAAAAAATACTGATGAATTAAAAGCAACAGAGGCACAAAAACAAGAAGAAATTAGCGAAAATACTCAAGAAGATAGTGAAGTAGTTGATGATAAAGATATAGAAAATGAAGAAGATGAGGAAGAAAATGAAATAAATAGAACTTATCCAGAAGATAAGCCAGAAAAAGAAGTGATTTCTGTAGAAAAATCAAAGGAAAAAGACGAGAAGGACAAAAAAGAAGATTCAGATAATTCCGAAAAAAATAAGAAAGAAAAAAAGAAAAAATCAGATAAAAAGTCTGACAAAAAAAGTGGAAAAGATTTCAAAAAAGACGAGAATACAGATGAAAAAGCCCTTACAGAAGATGACTTATTCTTTTCTTATTTTAACCTAGTTACAGTAAGGGGAGGGGAAGTGTGCGATAGACTAACAGATATAAGGGATTATGGCAAAGACTATTTCGCATCATACGTACCATTTTCAAACAATGTATTTATATTAGGTTCTTATCCAGATAATGATTTTTCAATAAGAAAAATTAATGGAGAAGATTTAACTCTTCTATATGAATTTAAGATAAATGAAAGTTTTAGACCGGTAGGTATGGTAGGCGATAGGATTTACGGATTTTATTCCTTCTATGAGGGAGAAGATAATAATTCCAAGCTTGATAATACAAAATCTGGTTTTGGATATGTAGACCTTAAAAACGGCAAGGTTGGAGTCTATGAAGCAAGCAAGATTAAGGAAGGCGGCAGTTTAATAAATGTTGCTATAACCGACAAAGAAGCTTACCTAACAAAATTTGCTATGGGCACAGGCACAAACCTATATAAGTTAGATTTAACGAAAGACCTTGATCAAGAGCCAGAATTAGTAGAAGAAAATACTGAATTAAGTCTATTAGGCACAGGTAAACATTTTAAAGACGGCAAAGCAAATTACGAAGTTTTTAAAACAAAAGATGATAAGCTAAAAATAGGCGATATTGATTATCAGTTAACTGACGAAAAAGTTATAAGTTTTATTGGAGAAAATGTAATAATTCAAACACCAGTAAAATTTGATGAAGCGAAATACCTATTTAAAATGGATATAATAAATTATCTCACAGGAGAAGTAGTGGAAAAAGACCTAGAAACCTACGGTTACAGGGTCTATAACGGCAAACTTTATTATATAGACTATGATAAAAAAATAAAGACCCTGAAATTAGGCTTATGAAGTCTGTCAATGAAATGCTTCAGGTAATAAAGGAGAAAGACGATGGAAATAAATGAAAAATTAAAAAAAGGCCTAATTGTTTCTTGCCAGGCTTTAGAGGGGGAACCCCTCCACTCATCTTTTATCATGGGTAGGATGGCCCTCGCAGCTAAAATGGCAGGAGCTGTTGGTATTAGGGCAAATACTGTTAGCGATATAAGAGAAATAAAGAAAAATGTAGACCTACCAATAATTGGAATTATAAAAAAAGACTATGACAATAGTGAAATATATATCACTCCAACCATGGATGAGATAGATGCCCTAGTAGCTGAAGGGGTTGATATAATCGCAACTGATGCCAGCAATGCTAAAAGGCCAAAAAACGAAGGTCTAAAAGATTTCTATGATGAAATAAGGGTTAAGTATCCTGATATTAAGCTTATGGCTGATTGTTCTACAGTAGATGAGGCTGTTATGGCAGATAAACTAGGTTTTGACTACATAGGCACAACCATGGTCGGATACACTCCTCAATCCAAAAATGATAAAATAGACGATGATGACTTTAAGATTCTTAGGGAAATAATTGAGAAAGTAAATCACCCAGTAATAGCAGAGGGTAATATAGATAAGCCGGAAAAGGCAAAAAGAGTTCTAGAACTAGGAGCCCTCACAGTTGTTGTGGGGGGAGCTATAACAAGACCACAAAATATAGCCAAAAAATTTGTAGACTGTATAGAAACTTTATAAAAATTTATGGAGACGGTTCTTTCTGAGCCGTCTTTTTTTGTAAAGAATTTAGCAAGTTTTTAATAATTTGATATAATATAAAGTAGACTATTTTAGTCAGATTTATCTTAAGGAGGATAATATGAAAGCAATTAAAAAAATATTTTATGCCTTATCCATTAATGCCTTTTTATTGGCAGGCCTTAGTGGATGCAATAAAGGAGAGGAAAAACAGACCTCTCAAATAGAAGAAAAAACAGAAGTCAAAGAAGAAGCTAGCGAAATTAAAAGCGAAGAGCCTAAAGGCGAAGAGCTTTCAGAAGATAGTGAGACTAGAACTATTACAGACCATGCTGGCAATGAAGTAGTCTTACCGAAGGAAATAAAAAGAGTTGTAATAGACCAGGTTCCTATTTTATCAACCTACATGGCCTACCACGGAGGAGAAGCTCCATATATAGTTGGCTATGCAGGAAGTCTTAAACAAGTGGCAGAAAAAACAGTCCTAAAAGATATAGCTCCAGAGCTAATGGATGCAGATGAAACTGTTCATGGCCAATCAGACCTAAATATAGAAGAGATTGTAAAATTAAAACCAGATGTAATTTTCTACAATGCTACAAATAAGGATCGCTACGAAGCCCTATCCAAGTCAGGCATTCCTTGTGTAGGTTTTGCTACCATAGGTACTCTTGGCCAAGCTGACCCAATCGATAGGTATGGTCAATGGCTAAAACTTTTGGAAGATGTCTTTGGAGAAGAAGGCAAAACTGATGACTTCCTAGCCGCAGGAGAAAAAATCGTCAAAGATGTAGAGGAAAGAATCGCAACAGTAGATCAAAAAGACAGACCAAATGGCATGATCTTATGGAAATACAACGAAGGTGTGCCAATGGTTGCAGGTAAGGGAACTTTTGGTGATTTTTGGCTAAAAAGAATTGGCGTTTCAAATGTATTTGAAGATGCCAAAGGCTATGCCAAGGTAAATGTAGAAGAGATTTATAAACAAGACCCACAAGTATTATACCTAGACGGTCCAGGCCTTCTAAACATGACTACAAGTGACGTTTTTGAAAACAAGGTAGAAGGCTTTGACTTTTCAAATATGGATGCAGTCAAAAACAAAAGAGTCTACAACTCAAAACTTGGTATGTGGAACTGGCTTACACCAAATCCTGACGCTCCTTTAGTATATGCTTGGCTTGCTAACGTAACTTTCCCAGAAGCCTTTGATGACTACGACCTAAAAGGCGAAATCAAAGACTATTACAAGACCTGGTATAAGTATGATTTAACAGACGACCAAGTAGACGATATGTTTGATATATGATAAAAAACCTACTAATCAAAGAAAGAAAATTTAGGCCAATAGGTCTATTTATATTAATAATCCTACCGATTTTAGCAAGCCTTTTAGGCCTTTCCCTCGGTAGGATGCCCTTAAGTCCTAGAGAAATTCTAGGATTTTTCCTATCCTTTATAAAAAATGAAGCCTACGACCCTATGCTCGAGTCAGTTCTAATAAATATCAGACTACCAAGGGTCCTAACAGCCCTTATCGTAGGTTCTGGTCTTGCTGTGGCAGGTCTTTCCTTCCAGTCTATATTTGCAAACCCCCTTGCCACCCCTGATATCCTAGGAGTAGCCTCATCTGCATCTCTTGGAGCAATCCTTGGCATAGTCTTATCCCTAACCAGTCTTGGGATTCAGATTCTTGCCATGATAACGGGTCTAATTGGAGTTTTCTTTGTTCTAAAAATTGCCAAAAAAGATGGGAGGGCGCCTACTATCATGCTTATTTTATCTGGTCTTGTGGCCTCATCCCTTGCCAACGCCCTTGGTTCGCTTTTAAAATATATGGCAGATCCTACAGACAAGCTTCCTGCCATTACCTATTGGCTGATGGGATCCTTTGCTAGAAGCTCCTATAAAAACCTAATTTTTGCAGGGCCAATTATACTTTTAGGAATCCTTATAATTTGGACTTACGGATATTCTCTAAATATCCTAAGTCTATCAGAAGATGAGGCAGAAAGCTTGGGTCTTGATGTCAAAAAAACCAGGCTAAGGCTTATCCTTGCCTCAACCATGATAACAGCGTCATCTATTTCCCTATGTGGACAAATTGGCTTTATTGGACTTATTATTCCCCACATGGCGAGGATGATGGTAGGGGCCAATACTAGGTATTTATTGCCAGTATCCCTATCTTTAGGAGGAGGGCTTATGGTAATGATAGAAGCCCTATCAAGGAGTGTATCAGTGGTAGAGCTACCGATTTCAATTCTTACAGCCATCATAGGAGCACCTATCTTTATAAAATTAATTAGGTCAACAGGAGGAGTTTTTAGATGAGATTAGAAGTAAAAGATGCCAAGTTTTCTTACAAAGCTGATAAGGTTTTGTTTTCTAACCTATCATTTGACCTAAATTCCGGCCAAATCTTAGCCATTATGGGACCAAATGGAATAGGAAAGACAAGTTTAATCAGGTCCATATGTGGCTTTGAAAGCCTAAATGAGGGTGAAATAACTTTTGATGGAAAAAATCTTAAAGCCTACGACAAAAAAGAATTTTGGGATCAAGTTTCCTATATTCCTCAAAAAAGAGAAGCGGCCTTTGCCTATACAGGTCTTGATATGGTTGTCTTTGGCCTAGCAGGTAAGATTGGCCCTTTTGGAAATCCGAGCAAAATTGATTATAAAAAAGCAATGAAAATCATGGAAGACTTGGAAATAAGTCATTTAGCTGACAAGCTCTCTTCAAAGCTAAGTGGTGGAGAAGTCCAGATGCTAATAATAGCGAGAGCCCTTGTAAAAAATCCTAGACTCCTTATATTAGATGAGGCAGAAAGTGGTCTAGACTTTAAAAACCAACTAAAGATTATTACAACCCTAAAAGACCTTGCCAAGAAAAAGGGCCTAACCGTTATTTTTAATACCCACTATCCAAACTACGCCCTAAAGATAGCAGATAAGGTTCTTATCTTAAGAAAAAATGCTAGATACTTTTACGGGAGTAGGGAAATAATAAATGAGGAAAATATAAAGGAAGCCTTTGGAGTAAGGGCACTTATAGAAAATGTCAAAACCAAGGACGGCATAGAAAAGATAATGATTCCCTATAGCTTAGTCTAGGGTAAAATATTAAATAAAATCATCGGGGTTAGACAAAAAGCCCTGATTTTTTTGTGCAGATTTTAGAAAATATTAAATGGTTTTTATATATTTGTATTTTGAAGAATAAAGACAAAATCCCCTATATTTTATATTGAAATATGATAAAATAGAGACATAAGAAGAACTATCTTTAAAAAAGAAAAAGATAAACAGATAACTTGTTTTTAGCGAAATATTAAATTAATGTAATATCATATTTCAAAAGACTAAAAAGTAAAAAATTGAGAAGAATTATCTACTAATAAATATAAAATTTGGAAGGAAAGAATTCGAATAAATATTAAAAAATCTTATACTACTAAAAATGGATATGAACTTTAAGAAGGGAGGTTGTTATGAAAGGGAAAATTAATATACTAGCAAGAAAAACATTTGCGCTTATTATAGCCACAGCTATGTCCATGCCAACAGGCGTCATGGCAGCAGGAGAAGAAGTAAAGACCTATGACGATACTTCCTCAATTATGACCCTAAATCAAAAAACAGATGAGAAAAAGAACCTAGAAAGATCTGTAGATAATAGCAAAAATCTAGAAACAGACTCCTATAAGCTAGATCTAAGGGCTAAGCTAGAAGAAAGTTTGGATAAAATAACCTACCAGGTAAAAATAACAAATAAAAGCCCTGAAAATGGGGATAGAGACCTAAACTTAAGGCTCACGCCAAATCCAAACTCAAATATCAAAGACCTAAGGCTCCTAAAAGCTATGGCAAAAATAGACGGAAAGCTAGAAGAGATAGACCTTGAGGAAGAAAAAACTCAAGGAGACTTAGAAGCTCTAAGCTTAAAAAGTAAGGCCTACGACGAAATAATCATGGAAGTTGTAGCAGATATTAGAGATGCCAAGGAAGCTAGGGACTATGACCTATATACGGGCCTAGACAATGGTGAAAAAAGGATAAATCTTGCCTATAACCTTATTATAAACAAGGAAATCATAAGAGAAGGAGAAAGTGAAAAGGAAATCTTAAGCCTAGATAGGAACGATAAGGAAACTGGCCACATCAAGGGTGAAATCGTAGAAACAGACCTACTAAACTTCCTACAGACAAAAGATACTGTCAAATGGACAGACTACATTGAAAACTTTGACAAAGAAGTAAAAAAAGTAGCCTACAACCTTAAATTAGATGATAAGCAAGAAATAAAAGATACAAAGATAAAATTAGACTACTATGAAAATACAAGAGAAGGCTTTGTCATCAAAAAGGAATTTTCTCAAGAAATACCTTTTGCTGAGAAGATAGAATTTGAAGTTCTAGCAGGTTTTATAGCCAAACTTAGCCTAGAAACTAAGGTAGATAAGAAAAATACCAGTATAGAAAAATACTCTCTAAACAATAGAAAAGTCAAAAACCCAAGATACACTGGTATAAACAAAAAAGAAGCTAAGGACGATGATGAAGAAGGAAGTCAAAAAGAAGAAGTAAAACCGACTGAAGAGAAAAAAGAAGAAAAAGACGCTGATACTCAAATTGTGGCCACAGATTCTAATGGAAACGAAATCCAAGTAGTAGAAAAAGATAACTCCAAAGAAGAGACTATAGAAGAAACTACTCCAGAAAAAGACACATCACAAATATCAGCCCTTATCCTAAATAAGGACAGCCTACTAGCTATATTAGAAAATGAAAAAGATAAATTAAATGATAATCTAGTAAGAACAATAGAAGAATTAGCTACAAATCTTGATACTTATAACCAAGAAAAAATAACAGACCAAGAGCTAAAAGACTTAACCAAGGCCATAGTAGATAGGACAGGCATGGAAAAATCTGACCTAGAAGACTACCTAGGATCAATTCTTTCTGGCTTAAACAAGCAAAAAAACAAGGCAGCAAATTTAAATATTGATGAAATATTAACCTATGCCTACCCAGAA
>NZ_CALGYW010000104.1 GCF_937934665.1 uncultured Anaerococcus sp. | reverse complement strand
TTCTGATAAATTATTATAATATAGTTATTTTTAGAAAAAGGTTAATTATTTTTAAACTATAAGCATGTGAACCCTTTCTATAATAATGTTTTATAGGATAAGCACCGAAAAGGTGCTTTTTCTTTACTTAATTTTAAGGAAGAGTGAAAGTGAAAGAAGCTAAGAAAGAGTTAAAACCTTTTATAGATAGGTTTAATAAAAAATCTGTAGAATTAGCTAAAAAATATAATGTTAAAGCTCAAAAATTTAATATAAAGGCTTTTATGAGGTAAAAAAAGTAAATAAATATTGATTAAGATATAGGCTTAGACTTGTATCTTTTTTATTTAAAAATATAAAATGATATTGAAAGGTGGGTGAGTAATTGCTGACTCCTAAAAGAGAAAAATATGTCCAAGGACTACATAAAGGATTGTCACAAAGGAAAGCCTATCGAGAAGCTTATCCAAGTAGCAGAAAATGGAAGGATTCCACAGTAGATAAGAGAGCAAGTGAGCTTTATTTAACTAGGGAGATTCAGGGGAGATTACAGGAATTAAAAGAAAAAGACGAGAAAGAGATACGAGAACAAAAACTTTGGTCTTTTGAAAAATCTGTAACTGGTCTTATGTGGATAATGCAAAAATCACAAAAAGATATTGAACATGCAGGTGTTAGGACAGCAAATTCAAAAGCATTTATAGACGCTTTAAAAGAATTAAATGATTTACTAGGCTATGGTTTAGAAAGAGAAACAAAAATTAATCTTGATAAAGCAAGAATTGAAAAAATAAAAGCTGAAACTGATAAGTTAAAAGGTATTGCAGAAGAAATTGAAGACTTAGAAGATATAGAGGAAGAAATCTATGGAAGTAAAGAAGATTAGGAAAAGAAAAACTATACCTTTTAATTTTTCAAAAAAACATAAAGATTATATAAGAGCTTGCAAGGATAATACTTTTAATTTTGCGGAAGGTGCTATCAGAGCTGGTAAAACTGTAGACAATGTTTTTGCTTTTGCACAAGAATTAAAAACTTGCAAAGATAGAATACACTTAGCAACAGGATCAACTGTAGGAAACGCAAAGTTAAATATAGGAGATGCTAACGGTTTTGGCCTTGAATACATATTTAGAGGACAATGCAGGCGGAGCAAGTATAAAGATAATGAAGCCTTAGTTATTAAAGGAATATCAACAGGCTTTAAAACAAAAATAGTAATATTTGCAGGAGGTGGAAAAGCTGATAGTTATAAAAGGATAAGGGGTAACTCTTATGGAATGTGGATAGCAACCGAAATAAACTTGCATCATGTAAATACAATAAAGGAAGCATTTAACAGAACCGCAGCAGCTATTAATAGAAAATTCTTTTGGGACCTTAACCCTTCTAGTCCAGACCACTTTATATATAGCGATTATATAGATAAATATCAAAAAATATCAAATGAAGGCAAAGATATTGGCGGATATAATTATCAACATTTTACTATCGATGACAATATAAACATTTCCAAAGAAAGAATAAATGAAATAAAATTACAGTATGATCCAAATTCTGTATGGTACAAAAGAGATATAGAAGGACTTAGGATTGTAGCAGAAGGGCTTGTATATAAACAGTTTGCAAACACTCCTGAAAAACGGTTATTAAAAGACAAACCTAGAAATCTACAAACAATACAAGTTGGAGTTGACTTTGGTGGTAATAACTCAAAGCACGCTTTTGTAGCGACAGGTTTTACTAGAGGATTTAAAGAAGTTATAGCCTTAGCTAGTGTAAAATATGAACCTGATACGTCAGTCACTTTAAATAATCAACTAATAGATTTTGTTAGAGAAGTTCAAGCAAATTATGGCAAGGTTGATGTTGTTTATGCAGATAATGCGGAACAAGTATTAATTAAAAGTATGCAAAAAGCCTTAATTAATAATAATATAAATATCAAAGTTAGAAACTCAATAAAGAATGAAATTATAGATAGAATACGATTGGTAAATAGCTTAATAGCAACTGATCGCTTTTTTTATACGAAAGATTGTGAAACCTTAGTTGATGCTTTATCAACAGCGGTATACAAGGAAAACGAAAAGAAAAAGGAAGATGAAAGATTAGATGATGGAACAAGTGATATTGATACTCTAGATGCTTTTGAGTATTCAATAGAAAAATATTTAAAAATTCTTATGAAGGTGTAAAAATGCTAGAAAATGAGATAAGAAAAATTTATAGAGCGGAACAAAATGATATACAAAATAATCACCAAATATGGCTAGATTGTTATCAAGGAGATCCTTATTGGCTTAATAATATTATAGACCCAGAAGATAAGTTATCTTTGAATTTGCCGGTAGGAATAACAAGCGAGTTAGCAAGATTAACTGTTATAGAGCTTGAAAGCGAAGTTAGCGATGATAACTTAAACGAGATATATCAAAAGCTATTAAAACAAATAAGACGTATTACAGAATACGGTTTAGCATTAGGTGGAATAATGTTAAAGCCTTATATAGAAAATGTTGAAAGTAAAAAAATAGATATAGATATAGTTCCGGCTAATAGATTTCTAGTTTTAGGTTATACAAGTTTTGGAGATGCTAATCACGTTGTATTTATTGATAGGATACAAAAAATAGATAAAAAAGGAAATCCTATTTATTTTACAAGACTTGAAGAACATCAAATAAAAGATAAATATATAATCACAAATAGTGCTTATATGAGTAAAGATATTAATAGCTTAGGTGATGAGATAAGTCTAGAATTTATTGATGAATGGGCGGATATAAAAGAAGATGCTGAAATTGATTCAGAAATACCATTATTTGCCTATTTTAAAAATCCTCAATCAAATAACTTAGATATTGAAAGTTATGACGGTATATCTTGTTTTGCTAGAGCTATAAGCTTGATACAAGATGCAGACGAACAGTATCAAAGAATTATGTGGGAGTATAGAGGTTCTGAACTTGCTATTGATGCAGATGTGACACTACTTAAACAAAGCGGAGATTTACCAAAAGGCAAAGACAGATTATTTAGAAACTTAGGACGAGATTATGATGGAGATTTCTATCAAGTCTTTTCACCTACAATTAGAGATAGTTCACTTTTTAATGGTTTAAATAAAATACTTGAAAAAATAGAGTTTGTAAGTGGACTAGCTTATGGCACACTTTCAGAACTACAAGAAACATCAAAAACAGCAACAGAAATCAAGGCTAGTAAGCAAAGATCATATTCAACAGTAAAAGATATCCAAAACGAAATGGAAAGCACCTTGAGGGATTTTATCGATATATTAGCCTTTTGGTGCAAGCAATTAAATATAAATATAGACGAAAAATATACTGTAAGTTTTGATTGGGACGATTCTATTGTGGTTGATAGCGAAACTGAAAGGCTAGCTAAAATACAAGAAGTTGCAGCAGGCTTATTAAGTCCGGAAGCCTACATAAAACGGAGATATGGAGTAGATGATGAAGGTGTAAAAGAATATTTACCTAACGCAGAAGAAAGTGATAGAGATATTCTAGAAGAGGAGTAAAAAAATGTTAACTCCCGAATACTTAGCAAACGTAACAAATGATTTAGTTGGTTTATATGAAGATTTAGAAGATGAAATATTAAAAGATATAGCAAGACGAATAAAAAAGTCAAATGGTTTAACAGCAACGGCAGAAAGACAAGCGGAAGTATTATTAGAAAATGGTTACTCATTAGAAGAATTAGAAGAAAAATTAAAACCTTATATAAAAGATATAAATGTAGAAGTTGAGGATTTAATTAAAAATTCATCTTTAAAACATTATGAAGATGAACAAAAAGCCTACAAGCTAGCAAATAAAGAGCTTATAGATTTAATAAAAAATCCAATAGCAAACAAAAGAATAAACGCCTGTATAGATAAGCTTATTATAGGCACAGGAAACATAACAGAATCAAAAGGAGTTGTCTATCAAGGTAAAAGTATACCCTTAAATGAATTTTACAAGCACGAGCTGAATAAGGCGGTTTTTAAGATAGGTTCAGGTGCTTTTGATAAACAATCAGCAATAAGAAAGTTAGTAAATAACTTAGCCGATAGCGGTATAAAAGAAATCAATTATCAAGATAGCGGTAAAAATTATAGTTTAGAATCATCAGTAAAAATGACAGTAAGAACCGCCCTTAATCAACTAACAGGAGAAATAAGCTTAGATAATGCCAAAGATATGAAACAAGATCTTATGGAACTAACAGCACACGCAGGAGCAAGACCAACTCACGAAGTTTGGCAAGGTCAAATAGTATCATTAAGTGGTAGAGACGGATATTTAAGTCTAGATGATATAGAATATGGAGAAGTGACTGGATTTCAAGGCGCAAATTGTCGCCACAACTGGTATCCGTTTTTTGAAGGAATATCAGAAAGAGCCTATACAGATGAAGAACTAGAAGATATTGACCCAGAACCTTTTGAATTTAATGGAAAAGAATATAGCTATTATGATGCCACTCAAAAACAAAGACAAATAGAAAGATCTATAAGAAAATATAAAAGACAAGCCTTGATGTATGAAGAACTTGAAGATGAAGATATGTTATTAGCAAGCAAAGTGAGATTACAAAGGCAAAGACAATTATATAAGGACTTTAACAAGGCGGGAAAATTAAAAGCAAATAATTTTAATTTATTTACAAAATGAAATTATCAATATATCACTATCCAAAAATGGAAAGAAAATGGTTACTTAAACGAGAGCATGGAAAATATAAACAACATGCTCATTTTTATACCAAAAAAGAAGCTGAACAATGTAGAAAACTAATCGATGCAAATATATATCCTAGAGAAGAAAAATATAAAATTGCTATGCAAAGAATATTGACTGAAAAAGAATTTAAAAAAATATGTAAAGGAAATAATAAATGAGTAAAGAACTTAAAATTTCAGATTATGACAGAATTGTTATTTGTGCGGAAAATGATGAAGAATTAATTTGTTTAATCGAAGATAACGAAGATGGAGAAATCATAATCAAAGATGGATATGAAGTAAGGTTGAGACCAAAAAACAGAAATGAAGAAGAAATAATTTTATAACTTATTAGTGGATTTTATATCCACTTTTTTTATGGAGTATTACTCAAGAGGTAAAGAGGGTTGATTGCTAATCAATTAGTACAGAATGTAGCGTAGGTTCGAATCCTACATACTCCGCCATTGGTTGGAAAACCTAAAATTCAAACCTAGTTCAAAGCAACGAACTGAAAAGCTTAGGGAGGAAAAAATGAAGACAGAAGAATTAAAAGAATTAGGACTAACTGACGAGCAAATTAAAGAAGTATTTAGATTAAACGGTCTAGACTTAAAAAACTATCAAGAATTAAAAGAAAATAATCAAGCATTAAGTGCTGAAAATGATAGTTTAAAAAACTCATTAAATGAAGCAAATACAACTATTGAAGGATTTAAGGACAAAGATTTAGATATTGAAGAAATTAAAAAGCAAGCAGATGACTACAAGGCAAAATTTGAAGAATCACAAGTTCAAAGACAAAAGGATATAGAAGCGATAAAGCTTGATAATACAATAAATTTAAGCCTTTTAAAGTCTGGGGCAAAAAACACAAAAGCGGTAAGGGCCTTACTTGATATTGATAATTTAAAAGAATCTAAAAATCTTAATGATGACCTTGAAACCCAAATTAAAAATTTGCAAGAATCAGATAGTTACTTATTCAAGGTAGATGACGAAGCGGACAAAAGATCTATGGGGAGAGGTAATAATCTACCTCCTAAAGATATTTCAGATATGTCTTATCTTGAAATTAAAAAAATGCAAGAAAAAGGAAAAAAATAAAATAAGGAGAATAAAATATGCCAGGAATTTTTGATAAAACAGTATTTAATCCAGAAGCTTTTACTACTTATATGAATGTATTAGAAGCTAAAAGAAGTAACGAGCTTATAAAATCATCAGCGATTGTAGAAAGACCGGACTTAAAAACAATTATGTCTAATCAAGTTGCAGGAAATATTGTTACAGTTCCTATTGCAGGAATGATTGATGGAAAAGCCGACAACTATGACGGACAAACAGATATTACAACAGATTCAACAAACACTTATTCACAACAAAGAATTGTAATAGGTAGAGCACACTCATGGACTGAAAAAGACTTTATCTTTGATATTACAGGTGGATATGATCCAATTTATCAAGTTGTAGCAAATCAACTATTAGATTGGTGGGATGCTGTAAAACAAGATGACCTCTTAGCAATTCTTGAAGGTTTATTCAAGATGACAGGTACAGAAAATGCAAAATTTGTAAAAGAACACACTTATGAGGAAGACGTATTTAATGAAACAACTTTAAATAACGCACTACAACAAGCTTTTGGAGAAAGAAAATCCAAATTTGCAGCAGCCTTTATGCACTCATCAGTTGCAACTGGATTAGAAAACTTACAACTTTTAGGATATGCAAAATATACAGATGCTAACGGAATTCAAAGGGATATGCAATTAGGTTCTTTAAATGGTAGACCGGTTATTATTGACGATTCTTTGCCAGTTGGAGCAGACGGGAAATATACTACTTATATTTTAGGAGAAAGAGCCATTGAATATACTCCTGTTGGAGCAAAAGTTCCAAACGAAGTTGATAGAGATCCAAAAGTAAATGGTGGACAAGATTCATTGTATACAAGAGATAGATACTGCTATGCACCTTTTGGAATTTCTTTTACAGCTAAAAGCCTTGCATCTCTTTCACCAACAGTTGATGAACTAAAAACTGGTACTAACTGGGAAGTTGTTAAAGATGGAGATAATAAACCTATACCATTTAATCAAATACCTATAGCAAGAATTATCACAGCCTTAGAAGCTCCAAAATCACCAGGTACAGGAGAATAAGAAAGAGAGGTTAATTAATGTTAACCTATGAAGAATTTAAAGAAAAACATCAAGAAATTGATTTAGATAAAACAACTTTTACCTTGATACAAAATAATTTATTAAGAACAGTTAACTATGTAACATTTAACCGCATTGATTTTAGCGATAAAACACAGCTAGAAACGTTCAATAAGCTTCTAGCTAGTGTTATTATATCTTTATATATAAATGGCTTTATAGTCGAGAATATGAACGATAACAGTTCAGAAAAAGAACTCAAATCAGAAGCTATAGGTGAATACAAAAAAGAATATTATGATCCAAATTCTAGAAAATTAAATGATGCCGAAAAACAAAAAAAGACTGATGATATAATCTACAAAGCTATTAAAGAAACCTATGGCCATACAGGTTTAATGTATAGGGGCTTTTAGTATGGGAAACTTAAATAATAAATCTATATTAAGTGCTAATGCAAAGGTTACGGTTATAAAACAGTTTATAAGAAATAGGCAAACAGAATATAGGATTATAGGTACTTTTAATGCCTTGCGGATAGAAAATAAAGGCTATAATAGCAACTTAACAAGTAGAGACAGAAAAGATATAGACAAGGTTACTTGCTATATTTTGAAAGTTTTAAAAGAATTAGATAGTGAAGATATAATAATCAGAAACGATGACGAAAAAAACATAGTAGAATGTAATAGTCTAAAACAATATCAAGAAAAGTATGATGCTCATGTTATAACTACCAGCGATGTATATGATTTTGGAAATCCAGATATGTGGTACACCAGGATTGGAGCAAAGTAATGAAAATAACATTATTAGCATTTGATTATGATATTGAAAAATCATTAAGACAAAGAAGTTTACAAGAAAGAGGAGCAGTTCAAAAGTTTATTGACAGCGAAGTTATAAGGAGAATGGATCCTTATACCCCATTTAGAGACGGTGACTTAAAATCAGCACCGATCAAACAAACTTCAATAGGTAGTGGACTGATAGTTCAACAAACACCATATGCTAGACGCTGGTATAATAATTGGGCGAAATTTAATGGTGCTCCAACAAGAGGTAATAAATGGTTTGAAAAAATGAAAGTAAGTCATAAAGAAAGCATTTTAAGAGGGGCAGCAGCTATTTGTGGAGGTAGAGCAAAATGAAATCTATAATTGAAAGTGTTAGAGATTATTTTTTAAACTGTCCTTATCTTTTAGATAATGTAAGACTTAATGTGGATTTTTTAAGTGAAAATCCAATCGAATATGGTTTATATACCGAAGTTGGAGATACATTAATAAAAAAATACGTTGATGGGGACAAGTTAAAACAATTCAATTTTATATTTGTAACAACTACACACATGAGCGGAGATTTAATAGAACAATTAGAAAACTCTTCTTTTTTTGATAAATTAAAAAATTGGATTGAAGAAGAAAATAGGAAAAAAAATTATCCTATACTTGAAGGAAATAAATATCCATTAGGTATAGAGGTGATTACAGACGGATATTTGAGTAATGCAAACGCAGATAGTGCTCAATATCAAATTCAAATGAAATTAAAATACATGGAGGTTATTTAATGGAAAATACTGAAATATTAAAATCACTAAAAGAGTTTAAGGGTCTAGTATTAAGAGCTGACCTTGTTTCTTTTATGGAAGTAAAAGATAAATATTACAGAATGAAAGGTTTTACTGAACTACCTAGAAGTAAAGAAGTACAAGAATATTCAAGACAATATGTAGATGAATATTCAGAAAGAACTTCATCAGTAGGTATGACTGAAACAATCGACTATACTTTTGATAAGTACAAGGACAATCCAGTACATGAAAGAATTATAGAAATCACAGATAAAGAACTATTAGCAGATGATGCGACTGTAAATATTGTGGTTGTAGATTTTTCTAAAGACTTAGGCGGTGGAAAATTCTATGCTAGAAAAAGAAATTATACAGTAGTTCCAGATACAGACGGTGACGGAACAGAAGCTTATCAATATTCAGGTTCATTTACTGCAAACGGAAAATCAATTGAAGGTTATATTACAGCAAGTGAAGATTCTTCTGATATCTTAACAATTGAATTTAAGGATGGAGAAGTAACAGAAGAAGGCACAGGAGTTTAAAAGAATTTATAAGGGAGGTTAAAACTCCCTTTTTTTATTTATTTAAATATAAAAAATATGGAGGTTGAATATGGCTTTTAAGAGAAAAGAAAGAAAAGTAATTAGTTTTGATTTTGAATATGAAGGTTTAAACGATACACGAACACTACACTATGAAACTGAACACAGTTTAAAATTAAGTGAAGATTTACAAAAAATATTTAATTTAGCAAGCAATGCTCCCGAAGGAGATATTGACACATTAAGAGAAAAATTTATTAAGGCTTATGATTTAATTTTAGGCCCTGGTGCAATGGCAGATATACAAAAATACGTATATAAAGGTGACGAATTATTATATACTGATCTTCTAGATATAGGTTATTACATGATGGAAGAAATAAATAAGGCTAATAAATTAATAACTAAAGAATACGGATATGATAGGGTTAATAAAATCTTATCAGATGATACAACTAATACTAAAAAAGAAAAACTCTATACAGCAAGTGATATAGCAAAGATTTTAAATGCCAAAAACAATGGACTTCCAAACTAACAGACTACCAAAAAAGGTAAATGTTGATGGTATAGATTTATATTTTAATACTGATTATAGAGTTTGGATAGAGTATTCAAGTTTAATTTTAAACAATGAAATAGATAACGAATATAAAATATTTAAAAGTATTGATTTATGTTATAAAGATGGAATAAAAATCTTAAATTATATTGATTTAGAAACTGCATTTAATAATATAATGCGGTTTTTTCTATGCGGAAAAAAAGAAGAACAGAAAAAAGATAATGAAAAAGAAAATCCAAAGGCAATTTATTCTTTTGATGAAGATTGGGACTATATTTATTCTGCTTTTTTTGAATGTTATAACATAGATTTATTTGAAGTTGATTTACATTGGCGGAAATTTAAAAGCTTATTTAATTCTTTAAGTGATAGTTGTCAATTTTCAAAGATATTAGGATTTAGGGCCATGACTATCAATCCAAAAATGAGCAAAGAACAGAAAAAGTACTATAGAAAAATGAAAAGATTATATGCACTTAAAGACAATAGAAGTGCAGAAGAAAAAGAGTCCTCATTTGCTAAAAGCCTTATGTCGACTATGTAAAAAATATAAAAAGAAAGTGAGGTGAGAAAAGAAAATGAGTGACGGAAAACTATTATTTGATACTAAAATTGACACGTCAGGCTTTAAAGAAGGAATGAGTGGACTTGCAAGTCTAGCATCAAAAGTAGGAAGTGGAATAGCAACAAGTTTAAAAGTAGCGACAGGAGCTTTGACAGCTTTTGGTGGTTATTCTGTTAAGGCTGGTATGGATTTTGATGCAGGTATGAGTGAAGTACAAGCTATATCAGGAGCTAGTGGAGATGAACTTTTAGCTTTAAGAGATAAGGCAAAAGAAATGGGAGCGACCACAAAATTCTCTGCATCTCAATCAGCAGAAGCTATGAAATACATGGGAATGGCAGGTTGGAAAAGTCAAGAAATGATTGATGGTTTACCTGGTATTATGAACCTAGCTGCCGCTTCTGGAGAAGATTTAGGTACTGTTTCAGATATTGTTACAGACTCGCTTTCAGCTTTTGGACTAACTGCTAAAGATACATCGGGTTATGTTGATGTTTTGGCTGCTGCTTCTACAAACTCGAATACTAACGTTTCTATGTTGGGTGAATCTTTTAAGTATGTTGCACCAGTAGCAGGAGCATTAGGATATAGTGCCGAAGATACGGCTATAGCCCTTGGATTGATGGCTAATGCAGGTATTAAGGGATCGCAAGCAGGTACAACATTAAGATCAGCATTTACAAGACTTGCAAATCCTACAAAAAACATGCAAGAGTTAATGGACGAAATTGGATTCTCTATGCTAGACGCTAATGGTAACATGAAATCGCTAGATCAAGTAATGTTAGGTTTAAGAGAATCTATGGGCGGTTTAAGCGAACGATCTCAAACTATGATAGCCGAACAATTGTTTGGTAAACAAGCTATGGCTGGTATGTTAGCGGTAGTAAATGCTTCTGAAGAAGAATATAACAAACTTTCAGATGCTATATATAATTCATCAGGTGCTGCCGAAGAAATGGCAAGAGTTATGAACGATAACCTAAAGGGAGATATCACAATCTTACAATCAGCACTTGAAGGATTAGGTATATCATTATTTGAAAATGTCGACACACCTTTTAGAGAAGTAGTTCAATCGGTTACCAAACAAGTTGATAGGCTTAATAAAACTGTGCAAAACGATCTTGGAAGTCTTCCAAAAGTATTAGGCGACATGATAGCTGACGGTGCAGTTGCTATAGCTGGTAAAGCTCCTAGATTTATAAAAGCAGGGTCAGATTTGATTATGTCTTTTCTTGAGGGACTACATCAAAATTCTGATAAATTAGCATCTAGTGCGACAACTATTATTACAACTTTAATAAATGCTTTCTTAGAAATTGGATCAAAATTTATAGAGGTTGGTCTAGATATAGTACTAAAAATAGGTCAAGGACTAGCAGATAATGCCGATAAATTAACGGTGAAAGCTATAGAAACCTTAGGTAAATTATCTAGCGCCTTTATAAAAGCAATTCCAAAGTTTATTAAAATTGGTGCAGATATCATCAAAGGAATAGCTAAAGGTATTGCACAAAATCCAGATGTAATTATAAAAGAAGTTCCTAAAATATTAACCGCTTTAAGTCTAGCATTTGGCTTGTTTAAGGGTAAAGAAGTAGGCGGAAAATTAATAAAATCAATAGCAGAAGGTCTACAAGGTAATAACTCATCAATAAAAAAATCAGGAATTACAATTATCGATACCTTAATCACAAGCCTTAACAGCAAAAGTCAAGTGTTATGGTTACATGGTTCAGATATAGTAGATAAATTAAAGGATGGTATAGGTTCAAAAACATCTAGTTTAAAAGCGACAGGAAGCAAGCTAATAGAAACCTTATCAAGTTCTATTTCAAAAGGTTTTGCACCGATAAAATCAGCAGGAGAAAAAATATCTACACTATTTGCAACATCTATTTCAAAAATTGGTAATAGTAAATTGTTTGCTATAGGCGGAGACTTAATAAGTAAATTATCTTCTGGGATTTCAGGTGCTTTTGGTATGATAAGTTCAGTTGCTGCTAAAATAATACCGATAATTACAGCGGTTTTATCAAATCCTATAGGATTGGTTGCTGTAGGTGCTTTATTAATTGGAGCAATTATAAAAGGATTTGATATTGATGTTCCAAAGATAGCACATAGTGCAGGTGAAGTTATAGGAAAGATTGCAAAAACAATAGCGAGTGGTGCTAAAAATTTATTTAATGCTGGTAAGTCCTTAATAACTAACATTCACAAAGGATTTTCAAGTGGTATAAACGCATTTTTGCAAGACCCTTCAATACTTATTAAGAAGATAATTTCAATCATAACTAGTGGAGCAAAAGGTCTAGTTAATGCGGGAAAAAGCCTAGTACAAGGTATAAAAGACGGTTGGAATGGTAAAAAATCAGAAGTAGAAGAAGAAGCAAAAAAATTGCCAGATGATATTAATAAGCAAATCGATAGCACATCAACCGTTGAAACAGGCCAAAATATGGTTGAAGGAGTTATTAATGGTTTAAAAGAAGGAACAACAGATATATCAACCGCCTACAAAGAATTAATTAACAACGGAGTATCAGAATCAGATGCAAAAACGATTTTAAGGCAAGAAGGAAAGGCAAGTATTGACGAATACGTTCAAGCAATTCTAGAAAGTTCTGGTGACGTAAGAGGAGCATATACAGCATTAAGGACTAGCGGACTTGATAGCCTGGAAGCTAGCGAAAAGTTCTTTGAAATTGCAGGTTTAAATATTGACGGTTATGTAAATGGAACAGAAGAAGGCGGTCAAACCTATAGAGAAAAAATCCAGGAATTTATGGAAGACGGTTTTACTGAACTTGAAGCTGTAGAAAAAACTTACGAAATAGCAAAAGGAAATATGCAAGGTTTCCAAGATGGAACCGGAGAAAATGCCGAAGGAATCAAAAATGAGTTCCAAACTATGATGGATATAGGTTTAACTGAACTAGAAGCTTTTGATCAAATGTATGAAAAAGGTCAGTTAAACGTTGATGCTTTTGGACAAGGTTCAGCAGTTGGTAAAGAAAATATATATGCTATATACCAATCTTTAAGAGAAGCAGGATTAAGTCCTATGAACGCAATAGAAGCCCTTTACGGAATTGGCTTAGTAAATGCTAATGGATATGCCGAAGGTTCAAGTCAAGGATTAGGGCCTATTGAGGTTGCATATCAAGCTTTAAGAGATGCAGGCCTTACTCAAACTGATATTGCAGAACAATTAAGAAATATAGGTTATTCAAACGTTGATGCATATATTGAAGCCTTAAATACTGGTAGAGCAAGAGTTGGTAAAAGTTACGAGGGATTAGTTCAAGAACCTTTAAATATGCGTAGTGCTATGTTTGATACATCCTACCAACAAGATGGTAAAGCAAAATCAAGTAATTTTGCTATGGGTATTGATAGCGGAAAAGATGGAGTTTTAACTTCTGCTGATAACATTAGAACAACTGCACTAGAAGCAATTAAAAAGGGCGGAGACGAAGCTAAAACATCAGGAGAAAATATATCCTCAAATCTTGCAGGAGGTATTGACTTAGGCAAGGGAAAAGTTGATACATCAATGAAAGGTGTAGAAACAAGTATTAAAAGTTCATTAGACAATACTAAAAATAATTCAAAATCAACAGTTGATGGAATGATGAACGACATGAACTCATCAGTACAAAACGGTAATAAAAACATCAATCAGTCTTTTGAAAGCTTATCAAAAACTATTAATTCAACTATGAATAGTGTAAGCAATACATCAAAATCAACTATTGATAAAATGATGAACGGTATGTCGTCAACTGTTCAAAGTGGGTCAAATAAAATTAGTCAAACTTTTAAAACCTTATCTCAAACAATAAATTCTACAGCCAAAAACATTGCAAACACAACAAATCAAACCTTTAAACAAATGGGCAATCAAATGTCTAGCACTATACAAAGTGCATCAAATAAAGTTACACAAAACTTCAAATCAATGGGGACAAATATTAACTCCACTATAAAACAAACCTCTAGCACAGTAACAAACGGAGCTAGACAAATGATGAACAATTTTGTTAACTCAATAAATAGCGGAGCAAATAACGCAAAAAATTCTATTAGAAATATGTGTAGTTCTATGACAGGCACAATAGCAAGTTATCAAGGACATTTTAATAATGCCGGCTATAACTTAATGGTAGGTTTAGGTAACGGTATATATAACGGAGGATCATATGCGGTAAATGCAGCTATTAGTGTCATGAGAAATGCAGTAAACGCTGCTAAAAGAGCGGCTGCAATTCACTCACCATCAAAAGTGATGAGAGATGAAGTTGGTGCTATGTTTTCAAAAGGTTTAGGACTTGGTATTGAAGATAAGGCAAAGTTTGTAAAAGAAAAAGCAAAGGCCGTTATGGATAGTCTTGTAGATCAAGCAAAAGCTGATATTGAATTAGATATAGCAAGGCCTATAGCAGGCGGATTTCAAAAGAACTTCTCTTTTTCAGGCTATGATAGATACGAAACCGAAGTTAATGTGAATAACGGAGATTTAGTAACATATGTAGAACTAGATAAGAAAATTATAGGAAAATCAGTTGCACCGATAGTAAGTCAAGAAATCAGTAAAGATAAAAGGAGGAGAAGTTGATAGAGTTAAAACAAATACTAAAAAGATATAATGCCCATCTTTTAGCCTATCCAGAAATTCATAATGCTGAAATGAAAAGAAATGAATTTATATCTGGTAATGGAAATGTATTTTATAGTGATCTAAAGACAGGTCTTACTCCTATATCTTTTACTATAGAATATAAAGGCAATAAAGAATGTATAAGAAAACACAGAAACGAACTATCAAAAATATTAGAACTTAATTCAATATCCTTTGACGGTAGAGTTTTTTATGAAGGAAGGTTCTTAGAAAAATCAGTAGAGACTATGTATTTTTTTGAAAAGGTAGAGTATGAAGGAAAAGCTATCGCCAAACTTTATACTCAATCCTATGACCTTGCATTAAATGAAAATAATTTCATTGAAAACTTAGGTAACTTTAAAACTCCTGTAAGGCTTATTTTAAAAGGAAATGGAAGCAATATTTTAATAAAAGGTTTTAATAGTGATATTAAAATAAATAATTTAAATGGAAACTTAACTATAGATGCGGAAAAAGGTATCAGTGATAGTCAAGGTTTAAATAATATAGATTTAATCGAATTTCCTTATATAAATGACGTTTTAAATATATCAATTACAGGTCAAGGTGATTTTACTTGTAGGCTTGAATTTGAGGGTAGGATTATATGCTAGTTTATAAGTTAAATGATAAAAATAATTACACAACTTTTGAGGTCTACAATGAATTTAGTACAACTTTTGAAAGAAATAAGCTTGATATAATTAAATTTGAGATTCCGAAAGATTATAGATATTTATTTTTCAATGAACAGATAATTGAGGTTAATAAGCAATTTTATATTGTGAAAAATATAGAAGATTTAGCAAATACTTATAGGATAGAATGTCATCAAGATATAGGAGATTGGTATCAGTTTAATACTAGAGGTGACTACCCTTATAAAAAGATAGATTATGTTTTAAATGAAGTTAAGCCTATAGGTTGGCAAATAAATATAGTTGGAGATATAAAAGAAAACAGAACTATAAAGGCAGAACATAGACAAAGTTTTGAAATTTTAGAGGAATGCATAAAAAAATATGATGTAGAATACAGGCTTGATAACTACAATAAAATATTAACTATAGGAAAGGACTTAGGAAGTGATCTAGGTTCTTATTTTATGTCTGATTTTAATATAAATAAACAAGATATAAACGTAGAAAGTTTTGAATTTGCAACAAGAATTATACCAGAAGGAATGAATGGCCTTAAAATTAATCAAATAAATGACGGAAAAGACTATCTAGAAAATAACTCTTATTCTGATAGACTAATAACCTACTATTGGAAAGATGAAAGATATACAAATATTCAAAACTTAAAAAACGATGCACAAAAAAAGCTTGATATTTTATCAAGGCCAACCTTAACAATTGAATTAGAAGTGCAGGACTTAAATTCAACTATAAACGCTTATAAAAATGAATACAAGCTATTAGATTATGTTTGGTTAATAGATAGTCATAGAAAGGTTAAAGAAAAATTTAAGATAATTAAGGCTATTTTTTATGAAGATAACCCACTAGAAAATGAAATTATATTAAATAATAAACCGCAAGACTTAATAGATGACGAAGAAAAAAACATAGAATTAACCGAACAAATGTGGGAATACACAAGAACTCAATTTGAAGCTATAGACGGACAAATAAGAGAAAGTGTAGAAACATCAAAAAGATACACAGATGATTCTTTTAAAACATATAAAACTGAAAGAATACAAACTGATAATGAAATAAGAGAGTCAATAACAGAAAGCACAACCTATGTAGATCCAGAAACAGGACAAACAAAGCCTATAGTAGAAAAGGCTTATGAAATTGTAAAAGATATTGATGGAGTTAGAAGTAAAGTCACAAACGAAATTGATAAAACTAATTCAGTTATTGAGCAAAGAGTAAATGAAATTAATTTAAGTATAAATTCAATAGAAAAAGACGTAGAAAATAAAGTTGATGCCGACAAAATAATATCTCAAATAAATCTTTCTAGAGAAGGTGTAAAAATTAGTGGGGATAAAATTGATGTCGATACTTTAAGTTTAAATTTAAAAGTAAATGAAGTAACAACTTATTGGAGCAGGTACTCTGATAAAAAAGCTATCCACATAGCTGGCCCAAATATTGAATTATACAACGAATATGGCAATACCGCTGGAGGTATAACAACAGGTAACTGGGTAAACACTTCAATTAATAATATTAGGCTTGCACACTACCCATCAGACGGAACTATGACCTTATCCTATAGGAGAGATTCTTCCAACTATACTCCATATATAACATTTGATAAATATAACTTAAAAGAAAGATATCCAATAACTATAGCTGAAGACATAGATTTTGGAATTAGAGAAATATACGGAAGATTAAAAATAAATAGTGCTTTAATAATAAAAAGCGGATCAATTTTAACTGTAGACGGAAATATTTCAATAGGAGGAAATTTTACTGCAAGAGGTAATAATAACTTTTATAATGATATAAATATGAACAGTCACGACCTTGTTATGAATAGAGGAGATATTTTACTTGGAAATTCAGGCGAAAGTTTTTCTCTTAAATATATAAGTTATACAGACGGAACAAAAGCAACAAGGATAGAACGGACTAGTAGTACATGGTTTGAGTTTAGAAGTGACGGAGTTGTAGCAGTTAGTAAATTTGGAACAGTATCATATTTAGCACGATAGGCTAAAAGAAAGGAGATAAAAACATGGAGGTAAATTATGAAGATATTATTAAATATTACAATGCTATAGTATCAAAATTAATTGACGATAAAATTATCCTTAATGTAAAGCTTGATGCTGCAAATAATAAAATAAAAGAATTAGAAAAGAAAGATAATGAAGGCGAAGAGGTAGAATAATGCAAAATATTTTAACGGTTATTAAGCGGATATTATCAGCGATAGGAGCTTGGTTAGGATACATTTTAGGAGAAGTAGATGGATTCTTAAATGCATTAATTTTAATGGCGGTTATAGATTACATCACGGGACTAATGGTTGCTGTAGTTGAAAAGAAATTGTCAAGTAGGATAGGTACGAAAGGAATATTTAAAAAACTTCTTATGTTTATGATGGTAGCAATAGCACACATGGTAGATAAAGATATTTTACATACTCATGAAGCTATTAGAACAGCGACCATCTTTTTTTATCTAGCAAATGAGGGGCTATCGATATTTGAAAACTCTTTAAAGTTAGGGCTTCCAGTCCCAGACAAATTAAAAGATACATTTTTGCAACTACAAGAAAGAGAGAAGAAAGGAGATTTAAATGGCTGATATAAATAAGTCTTTAAAACGGTTTGAAAATCATCATCACAGTAAAGGGAATTTCCCTTATTCAATGATAAATAGATACGGAAATCCCGGTTTTGACTGCTCATCTTCTGTTTTTTATGCACTAATAGCAGGAGGTTTCTTGCCTAAAAATCAACATATAGGAAATACAGAAGACCTTTTTGCCCTTGCAAGAAAAGGATATTTTAAAGAAATATATAACTATAGCGAAGTAAGCCCAGGAGATATATTTATAAGAGGAGGAGAAGGGACAAGCTTAGGAGCAGCAGGTCACACAGGAATGTTTTATAAGAAAAATGGAATAGTACACTCAAATTACACAAATAACGGTATATCCTACAATGACGAAAACTCCTATATATCCTATTATCTAGACAAATATAGAAGTAATAACGAAAGATATTTTAGACCTATAAAAGACTTTGAAGAAAAGAAAGTTACACCAAAAAAGGCCATACTCAATAGAGTAATAGATATATCAGAATGGCAAGACCCATCAAAGATTGACTATGACACATTGGCAAAAAACATAGACGGAGCTATATTAAGATGCTCATATACCTATAGTAAAGATAAGAGTCTAAAAGTAGACAAGCACTTTGAAAGGCACTACAAAGAATTATCCAAAAGAAAAGTTCCATTAGGAGCTTATCATTTTTCAAGAGCGGTAAACAAACACGAAGCAATAAAAGAAGCTAATTTTGTTTACGATTTAATAAAAGATAAAACATTTAATTTACCAATTTTTGTAGATATGGAAAGCGAAGAACAAATGAAAACATCAATGAAAGATATATCAACAACTATCTATTATTGGTGCAAAGAACTAGAAAAAAAGAAGTGCTATGTAGGCTTTTATTGTAATATTAGTTTTTTAAATACAAAGGTTCAAGACTTTATTAAAAAAGAATTTACCTTCCGGCTTGCAAACTACACAACAAACCCAGTTCCAAACTACAACGGAAAATATGATATGTGGCAACATACAAACACAGGAAAAGTCCCAGGCTATAATGGTAACTTAGACCTTAATAGAGTTTATAGGGACTATATAAAAGAAATATCATCAATGGGACTTAACGGTACAAAAAAGGATCAAACAAGTACAAGCGAAGATATAAAAAAGGTAGAAGATACCGACACTTTCAAAGTGACAGATGAAGAACTAATAGACTTTATAGCAAAGAAAAATAACACTACAAAAGAAAAAGTCAAAGAAAAAGGCTTTTTTGTAAACTTTAAAAATTAAAGGTGATGATATGTATTGTAATGAAATACTAGAAACAGTAAGAGGTGACACTTTTGAAATAAATATCTTTAACAAAGATTATGATATTTCTAATGGCGATATTGTAAAAATGTCAATCAAAAGAAACCTTGATGAAGAAGTCATCTGGGAAACTGAAGAGACTTTAAAAACAAAAGAAGTTACTACATTAAAATTTACACCTGATCAGATGAAAGATTTAGAAGGTTTCTATTATCTTGATATTGAAATTAGCAATAAAGATAGATCATATGTGTATACACCTTTATTAGCTGATATTAAAGTTAAAAGGGACGTGACAAGAAATGAGTAGTTATGATTTAATTTTAAAAAAGAAAAATAAAAGCTTAACACTTAATATAGCTAGCATTAAAGGCGAAGAAGGAAAGCCCTTAGATATAGAAAAAATTGAAGTTCTTGAAAATCGTGATACAAAAATTACTTTTGATAACGAAAAGCAAACTTCTATCATTATACCATCAGGTAAAGACGCTATTAGTCCCATAATTAATACCGAAGATCAATCAAATAAATTACTTATAAAAATCACCGATAAAGATGGAGACAAACAAGCTGAAATTCCTTATGGTAAAGATGGATATACACCGGTTAAAGGAAAAGATTACTTTGACGGCAAAGACGGATTTAGCCCAACTGTAAAAAGTGAAAGTCAAGCAGAAGGAACTTTAGTAACCATAACAGATGCCAATGGTAATACTGAATTTAAAGTCCTAAATGGTAAAGATGGAATAGTTACTGTAGATAATCTTAGCGATGAAGAATTAATAAGATTTAAAAACTTAGCCTTGCCAACTCTAGAGGAAGACCTTAAAAGAGCCACAGAATTTGATGCTTTAGAAGGTACAGATGATAAAAGAATCATGACACCTTTAACAACAAAAAAAGCTATAGAAAGCTATAATTTTGATGAAAAAATCAATGAAAAAGCATCAATAAGTAACATTGAAAAAACATACAATGACGCTATGGTTGCCCTTGCCCATCTAGCAGATACAGGAAAAGATTTAGTAGATAACGGCGGAAAACTATTTAGAAGTGACATAGAAGTAGGTGTAAGAGTAAAAAACGCAGGAACCACTTACACAATCCCAGATACTGTACAAAAAGCTAGAATATACTTTAAGGCTCAATGCGAAGAACCAACCTTTGATAATTATATTTTCTTTTGGGTTGGTGATGGTACAGATGAAAATCAAAGATTTGTATCAAAACTTGAAAATAGAACCAGACACTATAGTGCAGAAGTAAACCTAGAAAACTCACATGAAATAGTTATATCTACTGTCCAAGCATGGGATAAGACTGTTAAGGTTTGGGACTTTGATTGGAAGGAGGTTTTATGATTGTAAATGAAAATTTAGTATTAAATAGTAATCAAAAGATTACAACTGAAGATTATGAGCTAATTGAATTATCGTTATCAGAAAGTTTACAAGTCGGTGAATCATATACTATAACAGTCTATGGAGAATTTAATGAAGCCCCATTTATTCAAATTTTTAATAGCGTATCTAATGGAGGTAGCTTTGGTAATGCTAATAATTATGGTGACAAATGCATAGGTACATTTGTTTATGATATTAGAAGAGAAGGACAAGTACACAATAAACTAATTTTATATAATGTCGATAGGTATAAAAAATATAAAATCTCTATAGACAAAATTAAGTTAGAAGAAGGCAATCAAAGCACAGTATATATCCCTAATAATAGTGATATAAACATTGAAAACAACGCATTTTCAGTCGGGGGGGGGTACTACAAAGAAATCAAAAGTATATAAAAGAATTAACCTCCTTAAAAGAAAGACTAACTATTAAAAGTCAAGAGTTTAAACGAAAAAAAATATAAGGATTGATATTGATAAAAACTGAATAAAAATAAGCATGAAAAAACCCCCTAGAATTTAAGACTAAAAAAATAGGGTTAGAAAAGTTTTTGATTTTTGGATTGTAATTTTTCAAAATCAAGCAAAAACTAACTTTGTTGTTGATAAGGTTCATTTTTAGTTAAGACAGCAAAAATAGTATGGCAAAGCTTTCTAGCAACAGCGTTTGTTGCAACTAAATGATGCTTTCCTTCTGCAATTTTCTTTTGGTAATAATCAGAAAAAACCGGGTCACAAAATTCAGCCCTAAGAGCGGATTGAAACAAAGCACGTCTTAAATAAGGAGAACCTCTTTTAGTCATATGATTAGAGGTAGATTCAAACTCTCCTGATTGAGAAATACTTGCATCAATTCCGGCATAAGCAACAAGTTTTGAAGGATTAGAAAATCTTTTAATATCTCCAATCTCGCCTAGTATTGTAGCTCCATTAACAGAACCAATACCTGGAATTGTAGTAATTGGAGAGTTGAGTTTTTCAAGTAAAATTTCAATTTCTTTTTCAACATCTAAAACTTGATTTTGAATAAAAGAAATTTGCTCGATAAGCATTTTGATTTGTAAGCTGAAAGAATCCATGCAGAAATTAACGCCAAAAGATTTAGAAGCTTTCTTAGAAAGTTCTTCAAGTTTTTTAGATGCAAACTTCTTTCTGGAAACATTATCTAAAAAAGATTGTAAATCTTCAGAATTGATATCTTCAAAGTCTGAAGGAGTAGAGAAATTTGAAAGTATTTCTTTAGAAGTCTTTCCAAAAATATTACTAAAAGAAGGGGCGTATTCAGGGAAAACTTGGTCTAAAAGAGCAATGGTCTTTCTTTTAAGATCACCAATTGATGATACGAGATAAGACCTGAATCTGGAAAGATTTCTCAAAGACAAATAGTCCTCGTTAGACAAAGAAGTTTCAACAAAATCACCGTATCTAATAAGATCCGCTATTAAAAGAGAATCAATAATATCAGTTTTTCTCTTTCTGATTTCAATACCTTGCCTCCAACCGTCAGTTTGGATTGGATTGATAACACGGACAGTGAAGTTTTTTTGGGCAAGATATGAGTATAGAGATAACCAATAATGACCCGTAGCTTCCATACCAATTTCAAGTTCATTTTTGAAATTTTCTAATTTGCAGATTAAACTTTCAACCCCATCAATAGAATTTGAAAAAGAAAAAGCCTTAAAAACAACTTTTTTCTTATCATCCATAAGTGATGCAACATGAGTATTTTTACCAATATCAATACCTAAATAAAACATAAGATACCTCG
>NZ_CALGYW010000103.1 GCF_937934665.1 uncultured Anaerococcus sp. | reverse complement strand
TGCCTCCCAGCTTCGTAATCGCTTTTAATTTGATAATAGTCTTCTTTCTTGTCCTCCTCTTTCTCAATCTCCCTATTAAGATAAGTAACAGCCTTCCTCAAATCCTCGATTTTATCATTTTTCTTCCCAGCCCTAGCTATATATTTAAAAGCATTACCAAGGTTGAAACCAAGGTCAAAAGCATCTATCACATCAAAGGCTTCCATTCCTCCACTCTTATAATAATCCGGTCTAATTTCTTTCATCTTCTTAACTCCTTTATTTTTTATTCTAATCTTCTAATTTATTAAAAATATCTTGGGCAGTACTTCTATTTTCAGCATATCTCAAAGCTTTTCTAATGAGGGCCTCTTCCTCAGTCCAAGGCCTTGTTTCTAAAGTCATCTTTCCACCTTTTTTGACAAAATCATAATAAAACTTATTTATAGTCCCATAGTCAATGATATTTTCATACTCATCAACCAGCTTATTTACGCCAAATTTCAAAAGCTGGTATCTTCTAGCTGGACTTTTCTCCCAAATTTCAATTTGCTTTATATAATCCAAAAGGTAATCCCAGGCTATATAAAGGCCATGCTTATACATCTGGAAAAATTGAATCTTAAACTTAGCTTTTTCAATCTCTTCTTTGATTTTCTCTGGAGGTAAGTCTTTGCCACCCAAATCCTTAAATCTTATATAAATTTGCATATAATCATTCGTCACCTTTACTTCGCTCTTAGGATGGTTCATAAGAAAATCAATAAATTCTTTGTCAGTCATCCTTCAATCCTTTCTATCTCAATCTCAACCCTAGGTCTTTCCTTATCAAACATAACCCTAGACCCATCATGAGATACCACAATCTTATAATTATCATCAGCAATTACTCCGCAATCTGTAAGAATATCACAAGTCGCTGCAAGTAGGTTTGTCAAATCCACACGGTGCTTAGTCTTCCTGTAATACACACACTTAAGATTAATCGGGTAATCAATATTTTTCTTATACTTTCCTGTTATTTGCCTCCCGCAGTCCTTTGCAT